>JAEOSP010000593.1 GCA_016840305.1 Candidatus Hodarchaeota archaeon | reverse complement strand
TGATCTTGAACAAGAAATCCGAGATGCATATCAAGAATTATGTAAGAAATCAGGCAAATCAGATGTAGATGTTGCAGTCAGATCTAGTGCTACTGCTGAGGATCTTCCTGATGCTTCATTCGCAGGTCAACAAGAGACCTATTTAAATATCCGAGGTGAAGAATCTCTTTTAGATGCTTGTCGATCATGTTTTGCTAGTCTATTTACTGATCGTGCAATATCTTACCGTCAGGACAAAGGATTTGGTCATTTTGATGTTTACTTATCCATCGCAGTTCAATTAATGATTCGTTCAGACTCTGCTTCGTCAGGTGTCATATTTTCAATCGATACAGAATCAGGTTTCGAGAGAGCTGTCTTTATCACTGGTGCTTATGGCCTTGGTGAAACTGTTGTACAAGGTTCTGTTAACCCAGATGAATGGTACGTATTCAAACCCACATTAAAAGATGGAAAAAGACCTATTGTTGGTAAACGATTGGGATCAAAAGAAATCATGATGGTTTACACCTCTGATAGCCGAAGGCCAGTTAAAATTGTTGATACCCCCGATTCAATGCGAAAAACATTTAGTGCAACTGACGATGAAGTTTTAAAGTTAGCACAGTGGACAGTTATTATCGAAGATCACTACGGAAAACGTATGGATATCGAATGGGCTAAAAACGGTGATGGTGATTATGAGGGTGATGGTGAACTCTATATTGTTCAAGCAAGACCTGAAACGGTTCATTCTCAGAAATCAGCTAATGTAATTGAAACCTATGTTCTGAAAGAAAAAAGTGAAGAACTAGTTAACGGTCAAGCTGTTGGAGCAAAGATTGGTCAAGGTGAAGTGAATGTCATTAAAACCTCTGCTCGTATTCACGAGTTCAAGAAGGGACAAGTTCTTGTTACAGATATGACAGATCCCGATTGGGAACCAATCATGAAAATTGCTTCTGCAATTATTACAAACCGTGGTGGACGAACCTGTCACGCTGCTATTGTTTCACGGGAACTTGGTATCCCAGCAATTATTGGTACAGAGAACTCAACCAAAATTTTGAAAGATGGGATGAAAGTCACTGCTTCATGTGCAGAAGGTCAAGATGGTATCGTTTACGATGGTATTCTTCCTTTTGAAATCGAAATAGTTGAACTTGATAATGTTCCTGAAACACGAACAAAAATTATGATGAATGTTGGAATCCCTGAGAGAGCTTTTGATCAGGCTCAAATTCCAAATGATGGTGTCGGTTTAGCTCGTGAAGAATTCATTATCAATTCATATATTGGTATCCACCCTCTTGCTCTATTAAATTACAAGGAGCTAAAGGAAAAATCTGAATCTGATCCTGAAATTCGTGATATCGTTGATAAAATTGATGCAAAGACCTCTGCTTATGAAGATAAAGAAGAATTCTTTATTGAGACTTTAGCAATGGGCATAGGTAGAATTGCAGCTGCATTCTATCCAAATGATGTTGTTGTTCGGATGTCTGACTTTAAAACAAATGAATACATGAACTTAATTGGTGGTTCTCTTTATGAACCGACAGAATCTAATCCAATGATTGGTTGGAGAGGTGCTTCTCGTTACTACGATGAGACTTACGCTCCTGCATATATCATGGAGTGCAAAGCACTTAAACGAGTTCGTGATGACATGGGGTTAACGAATGTAATTGCCATGATTCCTTTCTGCAGAACCGTAGAAGAGGGAAAGAAAGTTATCGAAACTATGTCAAAAGCTGGATTAACACGTGGAGAAAACGGACTAGAGGTCTATGTTATGGCTGAAATTCCTTCAAACGTAATTCAAGCTGATGGCTTTGCTGAAGTATTTGATGGATTTTCGATTGGAAGTAACGATTTAACGCAATTAGCACTTGGTCTTGATCGTGATTCAGAACTAGTTGCTCATATTTATGATGAGCGAAATGAATCTGTAAAAAGATTAGTGAAATCGGTTATTGAGATTGCGAAAAAGTACAATCGTAAAATTGGTATTTGTGGACAAGCTCCAAGTGATTTCCCTGAATTCGCTTCATTCTTAGTCGAATGTGGAATTGATTCCATGAGTTTAAACCCCGATACTGTCGTTAAAACCAAACTCGCTATCGCAAAGAAAGAGCAAGAATTAGGTATCAAACCTTAATTCTCTCCTTTTTCATTTTTTTTGTTTCTAAAGGGGTGGGTCCAATTAAATTCCAAAAATATTCTCTTTTCAATTATAAAAAGAGTTTATAGAACTTTTTAAAAAGTGGAATAGCGAAATTCTACCTCTGGATTTAAAAATAACAGGATAAAGGGATAAAGGTTTGGAGGATTCATTGCTATTACTCTTGATATTCCGAGGAGGTTGCTAGTTTCGAAAGGTACAAGCTTCAGATATTTTGTAAGTCCTTCCTCTATTTCAATTGATAAATGATCAACACCTAAGCTTTTGTTAAAAGAAGAAGAAATGCTTCCGTTTTTTAATTCTCCCTCTGTAATTGGAATTCTGCCGTAAATTTTTGGTAACAGATTTAACATCCTTTCTAGAGCGAGTGTTAGTTCAACATTACAAATTTCTAATAATCCAAAAGGATTGGAGGCCTGAGAAGAAGCAAATTGAGAAAACTGAGAGGACGAGAAGTGGTTAATACTTGTGGATGCGTTGATTAGAGGAGTTATGACATTAACAGATCTTGCTAATGGACCTGTGAGACCTGATTCAAAAATTTCTTTTTCTGAAATGTTAGAGAAGTTTTTTAGAAGTTTCTTCAGTGTATTTGAATTTTTAACTGTTTTTCTGATATTCTTTATTAATTTTTGTTGAAATTGTAGTTTATTACGTATTTTTGAAATCGATCCCTCACTAATTTCTTCTTCCATATAACCTAATCGTACCATTTTATGAGGGAAAGAAACTCCCCACAAATCTGTAAAAGTATGATTATTTGTATTTAATCCGAGACTACTCGCTTCCAACAAAGGTTCAATATCGTATATCTCGGCAATTCTTTTATATAATTGATAAAAGAGAGAAATTTTTTCCAGATTTAAAAGAAAACCTCGGAATTTTCTTACTTTTTCATTAACGAAAAACCCCGATATAATTTCGAGACTTTCAGATACTTGAATCTGTCTCGAAAGGCTATTTAGATTGGGATCATTCGTAAGAATTGAGTATGTTTCTTCCATGGTTTTATTTTGCATTTCTATGTTTGTCTCATTGGTTTGCTTCCAGAATTTTTTGTAATTCTGAGAGATAATTCCCTTTACAAGATTTTCATAAGTACTAGGCACTACATTAACGGAGTTAAGGTCTATTTTCTCAGTTTCTGCGGATTTCTGCATTATAAAAAACTCGTAAAATCAATTAGCTTATTCTATTATATCTATCTCTAGTGTCACTACATCAGATCTATTATCTCATAAAAATTGTGATTCATTCGTTTCATGGATGCTATCAACAATTTGTTTGTATCCCGTACAACGGCAAATAATTCCATTAATCATCTCTTTTATTTCATGTGTTGTAAAATGTTGTTTTTGTGAAAGAATATGATGTCCCATCAGTAGAAATGCACCAGTACAAAAACCACATTGCACGGCTCCATGTTTTATAAAAGCATGTTGAAGATGACTAAGTTCTTCTCCAGAAGAAAGGCCCTCAACGGTTGTAATTGTACTATTAGCTGCTTCGCTTGCAAGAACAAGACAAGATTTTATTGGTTTACCATTCATTAAAACAGTACAAATACCACAGTCACCTGACCAACAAGCGGCCTTCACTGATTTAATCTGTAATTTATTTCGTAGTACATCAAGTAATGTTTCATTATATTCTATATTAACAGAACGTTTCTGACCATTCAGAGTTATCGTTAGAGTTTCCATCTTCCTCTTGTCCTTTAATTATTCTATAATATCTCGCAAAATTTCACGAGTTAAAATTTCAGTAATATGCATTCTATAGTTTTTACTTGCTCTAACATCATCTATTGGATTTAAATGAGGTAAAATCTCTTTCCATATGGATAAAAATGTATCTTCTGTTAGTTTTGCTTTACTATCCTTGAAATAATTGCTTATATCGACAAAAACTGGTGTTGGACCGACAGCAGTATATGAAAGGAATGTAACGTTTCGATTGTGTAAACCTGCGATACCTACTATAGCTAGGTCCTCTGAACTCCTTTTCAGCTTCTTGAATCTTGATTGTGTTTCTTTTAATGGTTTAGGTATAATAATCTTAGTTACTATCTCATCAGGAGCCAGACAATTCTTCTTGACACCAGTGAAAAAATCCTTAATAGATACTGTTCTAATTCCTCTGGAAAGGGATTTAATATGAACTTCTGCTTGAAGAACCATAAGAGAACCAGCTGTGTCCGCAGCAGGAGAAGAAGTACAAATATTTCCTCCGATTGTGGCTCTAAATCTAAGAATTTCATCAGCAAGATCGGTTAATGATTGATAGAGGGCTGTATAAGTATCTTTAATATCAGAAAGAGATAATACCTCATTTATTGGCGTAGTAGCGCCAATTTCCAATCTTTCATTTGTTTTTTTAAGAATACGAAGATCTGGTATCTTTTTTAGGTCGATTATTACTTTTGGTTTTGTTAAACGTTGTCTTAATTCAAATATTAGATCTGTTCCTCCAGCAAGTAACTTCACAGAATTTTGGTTTTGCTCTAAGAGTTTTAAGGCCTCGTCTAATGTTGTAGGTGAGACGTATTCAAATCTCGGGAGGGTTGTATAAGATATAATTTCACTCATTTTTGAACCTCCAGATACTGTTTTTTCAGTTCCTCCAAAAATTTTGGTCTTTGCCTCTTGATTTCTGACCAAACTCGCTCTGGAGAAAGAGGTAAGTCATAGATTTCCACGTTTATTGCATTAGCAATGGCATTACCTAATGCTGCAGGTGCTCCTAGCATGGTTTGTTCTCCTATTCCACGTGCTCCCCATGGTCCATCGTATTGAGGGTTTTCAATATAATGATTTGAAAACTCTTCTGGAATATCATTACATCTTGCAATAACATAATCCACAAAGTTTGGATTGATAAGCTGACCCTGATCAGAGTACTTTAACTGTTCAGACATCGCAATGGAGAGAGCCATTACGCTCCCTCCGATGATCTGCCCCTCACATAAGTGGGGGTTGATAGTTTTTCCGATGTCAAATGCAGAAACCATGCGTTTAATAATGATTTCTCCAGTTAATACGTTAAGTTCGATTTCAACACCCTGAGCTCCAAAAGTTTCGAAGATAGCAGGGTTTCCTGCCCCTGTTTCAGCATCAAGCATTGTCATTTTTGCTATGTACCTTCCTACTCCTATCACAGGACCTCCAATAGATTTCCCTGAAGGAAACATATAACCCATTACTACATCTGTTAGACTTAGATTCTTCCATGGTTCTCCTTTTGGATAAATTAATTCATTGCGTAACTCCAAATCTTTAGCGGGTACCAATAGAACTTGAGAAGCAATCTGAAAAATCTGTTTTTTTGCATGCAAACAAGCATTTCGGACTGCATTTCCATCCATGAACAAAGATCGGGACCCAACTGTTTGCCAAGTGTATGCATCTCTATCAGTATTCCTATCACCTTTTATTTTTACTTTTTCAATAGGTGTTCCGCCTAGTTCGTCAGCAGCAATTTGAGCAAGGCCTGTAATTGTTCCTTGACCCATTTCTGAGGTACCCACTGATACGATTACCACTCCATCATCATTGAATTTTACATAAGCAGATGCAGCACTATTCGGAGGTTGTGCTGGACCTTTCATGAAACCAGCAATTCCTATTCCTCGGAATAACCACGGACTCTCAGTACTAGTTGTTATTCGATTTTCATTAAGATCCTTCCAGACTGCATCTAAACACTCATTAATACTTCCAGAATCCTCTCTAAGCCTATGTTGATTACCAGTAATCCCCTTTCCAGGAATCAGAGTATTTATTTTTCTAAACTCAAGTGGATTTAGGCCTATTTTCTCTGCAATAATATCGTTTTGTCTTTCGATTACCCAATGTAGTTCCATATGCCCAAACCCTCTAAATGCTGTTGCATACGGTTTATTGGTATATACAGTAAATGAATCCGATTTTATATTTTCAATTTCATAAGGACCGATTGAAACATACCCTGCAGCACGTCCAACGTTTACTGCATAATCCGCACAAGCGCCAGAATCCCAGATATATTGAATTTCTTGGGCTTTAATACGTCCTTGGGATGAAATTCCTGTTTTAATATTAGCTATCATACCTACTCGGATCGGTGCACTTCTGAAATTTTCCTCTCGAGTTAATCGTAATTTTACAGGTCGGTTATTAGCTTTTCTTGAAAGTAATACGACTAAAGGTTCGAAATTAAGACCAGCTTTACCTCCAAATCCTCCTCCAATATATGGAGATCTAACGATAATATTTGAGGTGGATGTGGCAAACGTAACGCCAAGTAGATAACGTACAGTGAAGGGTGATTGTGCAGAGGACCAAACTCCTATAGTTCCGTCCCTATGATATTGACCTATTGATACTATAGGTTCTAAATATGCATGAGAAATTTGGGGCATTGAAAATTTATTCTCAATTATCAAATCAGATGCTTTAAAACCTTCCTGGATATCGCCTTTTCTTAGTTTGAAATGATTGGCTATATTGGTTCCTGGAATTGGATTAAATGCGGGTGAATGATCATATTCAGACATATTCTCATGAATTAAAATTTCCTTAGACGTCATAGCTTCCATTGGATCAAAAATAGGAGGTAAATCTTCGTATTCAATTTTAATTAAGCTTATTGCTTCTTCAGCAATAGCCTCTGTCTCGGCAGCAACAGCTACAACAGGTTGACCTACCCAAACAACTTTCTCAACGGCAAGAATGTCACGATCTCCTGCATATAGTCCAATCTTTACAGGCCAATCCTTTCCAGTAACAACAGCAACTACTCCACTTAAAGACTCTGCCTTGGATGAATCAATCGATATTATTTTGGCATGAGCTCTTGGAGAAGCTAAGAATTTGCAGATTAACATGTTTGG
This sequence comes from Candidatus Hodarchaeota archaeon, assembly GCA_016840305.1. The sequence goes on along the minus strand of JAEOSP010000593.1, from coordinate 6,539 downwards.
AATGTTATCAATATCAAAAGCATATATCGCTTTGCCAGAAATTTTGTCGAATGCATCTTTTCGAGCAACAGATTGACCTACATACCTATTCATATCTGAGTACACCATCACATTTGATATTTACGGTTTTAATCTATCCTCCACCCACAATTTCAAGGAAACCAATTCGATCGATTGTAATGCGATCTTGGGAAACCAAGAGTGTATCTAATCCTGTGGTTGATCTATTTACACCGTGTCCATTAATTAAAAGAATTGTTCCTTGACTAATTTCATCATGATTGAGAAGTACAAAGTTCAAAGAAGGATCCTTTTTAATTAATAGGGAAATTACATCACGAATAGAGGGATTTTCGTTTAGAAGTTCTAATTCCACTTCTGAACCTAAATTAACCCCAAGTTTTCCAAATAATTGAACGTGGATTTTCATGGTAAGTGTACCTATTTTGAATTGCTATATTGAAAAATATTATTCTTTGTTCACAAAAAAAGGAGATAAATTCTAAGAAAATATGATGTTTTCCTCGTTCTATAGATTCAATTCTAATCGAAAACAGAAAAATATTAATTCTTGATGAAGTATTTCATCAAGCTAAAGGCTTGAGGCAGGATGGTATCACGCAAAATTATAAAGGTATTAGCATCATTGTTGCGAAAAGAAGTCAAAGCAAAAAGTGCCGAATGGGGAGAGTTGTACAAACTTAAACGTCTTACATCTGTAAAAACTGGTTTACCCAACCTGCCGAGGTTAACCATTCTTAATGAACCTTGGTTATCATATATTATTGCTATCAAGTCTGGTTCAGAGGTGCGTTTGTACTATTACAACTATAAAGGTGTTTTACAACATGGAGATACATTTAGAAATGAAGAGACACAAATTCTGGAGGATATACAAAAGAAATCAAAGAGATTATACAGATATCCAACAAAGAAAAAGGATCTGAGTATAGTAGATATCACAAAAGAATATGACATATTATTTCTCTCTATTTGGAAACAAATTACTCAAAATCTAAGGATATCAAAGAAGCGTCAAAAATCCCGCCCTGTTATAAAGGTCGTAGCAACTGTTTATTCAGGCATATTTAATACAAAACTAGAAGGATATTTCATTTATATTCCTCTAAACTCCCTCAATCTTCAACATATATTTACATATTATTCTTTTTACTTCTTACTCCCTTTGCCAATTAGAAAAAATCCTAATATCGCAGAAAGTCTTGCTCTTCGTCTATATGACTCATTTAAGGAAGGTGACTCTATTTTACCACAATTAAAGGAGGATGGGGGAAAAACATTTGATTATATTGAAGAGTGGAAGTGTAATTCAACCCTGGAAATTCTAAATTTTCTTGATCGCTTGTGTTTGTATAATACGGAAGAATGGAAAAGTTCGGATTTTATTGCTCTACGTACTTTGTACAATTCTAAACTTCCAAAAGTATCCAGAAATAACCTGCATGAGGTATTCTGTCAAATATCCACTATAACTGGTAATTCTTTTTTATCGCTGTTAGCAGCAATCCTTGCGTTCCCTCTCGAAAAGAAATGTAGCTCCTTTTCTCTGAATGAATCTGATATTTCTCAAATCTATTTTTTTATTCAAAATGGGAGAATAATCCGTATACATAATCTCCTAAAAGAAAATCTTGAAACAATAACTCAAGGGTTACAGAAAGCTATTAAGGAAGCACTTCAATACTGGTATTCTAATGTTTTGGATGTATCGTGTGAAATCAATGATTTCTGTACATATACAATTAGGAATAAGTCAGATCTCACAATTTTTTTAGATAATGCAAAGCTTATAAGCACTTCTGGGAGTAAAATCACACTGGATTATCAAAAACATTTAATACTCCCTGATTCTGAAGTTAATCTTTCCTTTTCATCTTATACAGAGGAGCTTGATTCCATTATAAGTTTAAATTACCACTTAGTAGAAGATGAAAAAAATATACGCAATCCCATATTTACTGGTAAAATAAAGTTATTGTAAATTACCTGAATGCCCCTCAATATTATCTAATTGTCTAAATATAATTTTTGACTCTAAATCATAATAGTCAGAAATTACTTGAAAATTGAATTCCTCTTTTAAAACAGAGTTATCCGATTTTGAGTTAAACCAAATTGGGGTAATTCCTATAAAGGCTGCAGGTTCAATGTCATTTTCAATTGAATCTCCAATCATGTACGTATTTTTTGGAGTACCATTCATTAATGACAATGTATGGGAGAATATTAGCGGGTGTGGTTTCTCATGGCCAACTGCCTCTGAGGTAACAATACAATCAAACACATTACCGATTCCGAGAATACTTAGCTTCTTATATTGAACATTGGCTTGCATGTTGGTTACAATACCTAATTTGTAGTTTAAGTTCTTGAGTTTCTTCAGAGTATCAAGTAAATTTGGAAAAGGTACCATCGCTTTGAAAAATCCGCTATAATAAGCTTCGTTCAATGCCGTAATAAGATCCGTATTTGGGGAACCAGTCGCAGTTTCAACAAATTTTTGAAAGTAAAGGGCCCGAGAGTGGGAAGCTGCTGTATCCGCAAGGAACTTCTTGATCCACGCTCGACTTTCTGAGTAGAGTCCATTGAACTCTTGAACTGTTGTGTTCTTAGAGTGTTTTTTCCAGAAATCATAAGCTTTGATCAATCCTTCTTTATTAGCATGTTCATAATCATAAAGGGTACCATCAAGATCAAATAGAACTATTTTTACCAAGCTTTAACACTCCTTCATTGGTGAAAGGAATAATGCAGTATTCATTATGTTTTTTCTCGGAACGGGAACGATATAAAGAAAGAAGAAATGGAGGAAAAATCCTCGATTTCAATTGCGCATTGAATCAATTAATTTTTGGAGTTGAGGCAAGTTCGCTTCACGTTTGAATAATGGCTCCTTATTAATCTTATACACTGGTAAATGATCTTCGAAAGAAAGTTTTTCATTGGTGTAAAACACTCCTAAGGGTAGTTTTCCTTTATCAGTTGCCAGTTTAAATGCTTCAGCTCGATTAGTTGTATCGTGTGATTCATCTAGATAATAAACATTTTCTTTAAACCATTTCCACGTATTCAGTTTGTTAAAAGTAACACATGGTTGCAATAAATCGACAAAAGAATAACCTTTATTAGAAATTGCCATTTTTATGATTACTTTTGCTTTTTCTGCGTCCGCTATAGATGCTCGTGCAACAAAGGAAGCGTTGAGAGAAATAGCTAATGCGACGGGATTAAAAGGTTCATTGGTCACTCCCTGAACTTGTACGGGAGTTCTGAAACCGTATTGGCTTGTGGGGCTTGCTTGACCTTTTGTTAATCCATAAACCATGTTATCATGGGCTATGTGTGTTATGTTTGGATTTCTCAGAATGTTGTGTACGAAATGGTTACCACCTTCTCCAAAAGAACATCCATCTCCACTCTCAACGATAACAGTTAATTCCGGGTTAGTTGCTTTAATTGCCATAGCTGCAGCTACAGCTCGTCCATGCAAACCGTTAAAAATATTTGTTCTAAGATAGTGAGGAGTTTTTGCTGCCTGTCCTATACCTGATGCCATTACTAGATTTTTTGGTTCAATATTTAGTTCTGATAGTGCTTGTTTGACTGTACGTAAAATGCTAAAGTTTCCACAGCCTCCACACCAAGCAATGTCAGTTTCTTTTGGCATATCATAAATACTTGTATCCATTTTTTTCATCTCCTATATGGTTATAACTTATTCAAAAACTCCTTTACTTCTTCAACACTGAATGGCATTCCATTAAACTTTAGGAACTGCTCATCAATTTTAACATCTAATTCTAATTTAACTACTTTTCCAAATTGAGCGGTAGCATTGTTTTCAATGACAGCTGTTTTTTTTGCTTTTCTAAAGTATTCCACATTGTCTTTAGATAATGGATATACTTGTTTAAAATGAAGAAAAGCTATATCCTTTCGATTTATTTCTTCTAGTGCCTCTTTAATCACACTGTAAGTTGTTCCCCATCCAGTGACGAGGATTGAATAATTTTCGGGTCCAATTAGTTCTGGTAAAATCGTGTTCTTTTCTAATAGTTCCAATTTCTTATAAAGTCGTTTTTCCACCATTTTGGGACGTAAATAGTGAACATCTTCAGTGATATGGCCTTCCTCATCGTGTTCATCACTATCTACATTAACGAAACCTTCACCGTATCCAGGAACTCCTCTTGGAGAGATCCCATCTTCCGTTAGTAAGTATCTTTTATAGTCGGATTTTGTTTTAATGACACGTTTTATATTCTTAACTCCTGATAAATCAAGATCTGGAATCACATAATGCGAGTCAACAAAAAATTGATCGGTAAGAATGAAAACAGGGATCTGGTACTTATCCGCGAGATTGAAAGCATGTTGGGTTAAATAAAATCCTTCCTCAGCCGTACCTGGAGCAAAAATTGCTCGTGCGAATTCTCCATGTCCAGCATTGAGTACAAATTGTAAATCTTCTTGCCCCGTTCGTGTAGGTAAACCTGTTCCAGGTCCAGGTCTTTGAGCAATATGGAATACCATCGGAGTCTCTAATATTCCTGATAATGACAGTCCTTCAGTCATGAGTGCAAAACCACCTCCAGATGTTGTAATCATTGCTCTTGCGCCAGTATACCATGCTCCTACTCCTTTATTAACTGCAGCGATTTCATCTTCGGCTTGATCTATTATTATTCCAAATTCTTCTGCTTTCTGTGAAAGAAAGACAAGTACTCCTGTCGAAGGAGACATAGGATAACTAGATATAAAATTCATCCCTGCTGCCATGCTACCCATTGCTATTGCTTGTGATCCGTTCAAGGTAATATAATTTTCAACTGATTCATCAGTTTGTAGTGAAATGTTGATTTTTCCTTCATTTACTAGTTTTTTTCCTATTTCGCTACCTTTCTCACAAGCTTTGATGTTATTTGCAACAATTGTATCCCCTTTCGAGCTAAATTGCTTTTTTAAATAGTTTAAAGGTATATCATCTTTCACACCGAAAAGAGATAGAATAATTCCAACTGCTAAGATATTAGTGTAGATTTTTCCTCCTATTTCGTCTGCTAATGTTGAGAAGTCAACTTTGATCACATTGCTCTTATTCGGGCAATAGTTTTCATTTATATTTCCTTCTTCACCTATTATCACTGTATCCGGAGATATCTTTTCTTTCAAATGGTTCAAAGCCTTTAAACTTAAAGGGAATAAAATATCAATTCTATCTAAAAATGCTGTTCTAGATTTTTTCTCTGATACACGTATTAAAGTTGAGTTGGTACCCCCTCGGATCCTTGACATGAATTCCGAAGTGCTATAGACATGGTAACCTGATAATTTGAGCATTCCAGTAACTAATTGTTCAACAGTAGCGATTCCTTGTCCTGCTTCACCACATAATACTATAGAAACATCTTTCATAATAATATACGTCCATTACATTGAAAATTTTAGGATTTATTTATGCATATGAGTTCTTCAAGATAACTAAAGAAATATTGAATCTCATTAAATCAAGTAATCTTTGTTTATCGAAAACGACTCATTATCTTTGGATCATATGATCGTAACTATCTTTTTCAAGTAAAACCCAATAAACGATTAAACTATTCTTCATAGGTTATTAAGATTTTAGTCCAAAGAGAGATTATTAAGGTACGGTGAAGTTTTTAAAGGTCGCCACTCCTAATGTCAATACAGGGAATTTACTTGGGAACTCATGAAATTATCAAAATTTTCAATAGTGTTTTTAGCGGAATTGACCTTCCTGCATGCATATCCCTTGTAGATAGTGATGGACTTCTGATTTATAGCGTAGGAGAATGTGCGGATCAATGGTCTCTTGAGAGCATGTTTTCTTATCTTATTATGTCATTCGAATCAACACGAGAAAAATTGAAATTAACAGATGAATTTCTAGATAGTCTTGTTGTTGCTACGAAGATAAAAGTTTACTATGTTGATGATATATCAGGAGAATTAGATTTGTACATGATTATTCAGACCAGTCCTAATCTTATGAACAAAGTTTTACCTTTTCTAAAGAATATTGTAACATCGGTTGAGAAAAATTTGCACAAAACATGAAAAAATCGTATTTATGTTATTTTTCAAAGGCTTCTAACAACTAATCAAGTAACTTTTTAATTTCCAGACTTTTCACCTTACAATGTCTAACGTCCACTACTTGACGTAAAAATGGCTTTTAAAGGAAGGTAGATATTCATGGGAAAAATTAGAGTAGCAATTGCAGGATTAGGAAACTGCGCTTCAGCATTGATACAAGGAGTTCATTACTATCGCAATGAAAAACCAGATACACGTGTTCCTGGACTGATGCATGTCAAATTTGGTGATTATCATGTGAAGGATATTGAATTTGTTGCTGCTTTTGAAGTAAACAAAGAGAAAATTGGCAAGAAGATCAGTGATGCGATTTGGCTTTCTCCAAATTGTACTCCCAAGTTTTCTGATGTACCTGATATAGATGTAATTGTACAACCTGGACCTATTAGCGACGGTGT
>JAEOSP010000592.1 GCA_016840305.1 Candidatus Hodarchaeota archaeon | reverse complement strand
AGTATTACTGGTATTATTGGCTCAAGTGGTTCTGGAAAGAGTACCCTACTCCACATGTTAAATAAATTATTATCACCAACACAAGGACGCATTTTATATCAAAATGAGGATATCTCCAATATTCCTTCTCGAGAATTACGTAAAAAAATTGGTCTTGTTCAGCAAAACCCCTTCTTGTTCAATGGAAGAATCCTTGATAATATTTTATACGGTCCCAAGATATGGGGTGAACAATTAACGGAGGAAAGGATAGAGGATTTATTAAATAGTGTTGAATTACCAAAAAGTATGGTAAACAAAGATATCAGCCTGCTTTCGGGAGGAGAGCAACAAAGAGTTAGTCTTATAAGAACGCTTGCAAATAACCCCGAAGTTCTTCTTCTAGATGAACCAACATCGTCTCTCGATATAAAAACAGAGGATACGATAGAAAAATCATTATTGAATCTATCAAAACAGGGAATTAGTATAATAATCGTCACACATAGCCTTGAACAAGCCAAAAGACTAACTGATCAAGTGATAGTTCTGAAAGAAGGACTTTTAGAACAAAAACTTTCGACAAACGTCTTTTTTCAGGAATATGATGATGAAACGATTCAGAAAATGTTCACGAAAGATGAATGGGAGGAATCATAATGGTTGATTTTCCAGATCCTATAATGATCGAGGAAATTCTATATCGATTATTTGTATCTACAGTACTATTTGGTGCTTTGATGGCTTTATCCTTTTGGAAAAAGATTCAAATGGAGAAAAAATTCTTCTATAGTTTTTTAAGGGGAATTTTACAGATTTTACTTGTAGCATCAGTCTTAATAATTATCTTTGGATTAACTGATGTTATTATAATGTTCTTTGTACTATTTTTCATGTCTATATTTGCTTCTCTTACAGCTAAAAGAAATTTTCCTTTTCCACACATGTTTAGGATCCATTTAATGGGAATTACCTTATCTAGTTTGTGCGTAATGGGATTTGTAGTACTCGTAGGCATCATTCCTCCAGAGGGAGCCTATATTATTCCGATGGGAGGGATGGTTATTGCTAATGTCATGGTGATGACTGGAGTAACTCTTGAACGCTTAATTGCTGACATAAAGAAATCAAAAGGGGTGATTGAGGCAGCACTATCACTCGGTGATTCAGCTACAAACTCCATCAGATCAATAGCTATTGATGCTTATCGTGCAGGGTTATTACCCTCTACAAATAGGGTGGCAATATTAGGAGTCGTTACAATACCTGGATTAATGAGTGGAATGATTATCGGAGGAGTTAATCCAATTATTGCAGGAATATATCAGATTATTATCTTTTTGATGATCTTAGTAGCTGGTTTTTCTGGGGAAATCATCGTAACTATATTCTTTCTTAAGGAAATTTTCAATGACGACCTACAGTTGAATATGCAATATTTCTTAAATGAAAATAATTCTTCTTAGGAAAAATAATAATACAAGAGACACTATCGATGCCTAGCAAAACCAATATTCCAGGAAGATCTTTCCCAAAATTATCTTATGTTTACGGATTGGGAAATTACATTGGAACAATAATTTTCGATAATATTTTTCAGTTTTTTGCTATTATTCTCGGTAGTGCTGGTATTATCCAAGGTTTTATGACATCTATTAGGCAAATTGCTTCAGCTTTCCTTTCTCCTCTTTGGGGTGCACTTGCAGACCGCTATGATAGAAGAATTTTTTTAATTCTAGGGAATTGCATCTTTTTCTTAATTTCAGTTCTTGTTCCGTTTATTGATAGCGCAATAACAGCATTGATTTTCCTTACGATTGTCACGCTATTTGGAACTGGTATTACACTACCCGCATGGGACGCATACCTTGGAGATTTTACTATATCTTCAAAGAGAGCAACAATGCTTGGAAATATCAATTCGGTTTTAACATGGAGTGGTAATGTAATGTTACTTTTAGTGACAATTGGTATGGATATTATGGATCCAACAAGAACTAACACTGATGTTTTTGTATTTGTTTTTCTTTTCATAAGTTTAAATTATCTTCTGGCGATAATGGCTGGTTTTTTTTTACCTTCAGCTCAAGAGAGAAGTAATAGGAAGATACAGATTGATATTTCAATTACTACGATTAAATCGAAAATTGCAGTCTTTCCAAAACCCTTGAAGAAATTCTTTTTAGCTAATTTTCTATTCACTATTGCATGGGGAGCTGGATGGCCATTATTTCCATACGTAACTCTAAGGGTCTCCAACTCATGGTTTGAAATCGGACTACTAGCCTTTGTAATGGGTATAGCATGGGCTTTGAGTCAACGATTAGGAGGAATATTAGCAGATAAAATGGGCCGAAAAACGATTATTACGTGGACTCGATTGGCACTACTCCTTACTCCCATTTTAATGATTTTTGCAATCGTATCTAATAATATTTCTTGGATTTTTGTCACAAATATTACGACAGGATTATTTATTGGAGGCTCATTCATTGCTATTCAATCACTTGTACTTGATTTGAGCACTAGTCACAACAAAGCTACATTATTATCCATTAACAATATGATTAGTGGTTTAGGGGCTTTTATTGGTTCAACAGTGACTGGTTTATTCCTCCAACTTATATCTGGCAATGAAGTTCCTTCTTTAGAGGTTGTGGGCTTTTTATTATTTGGAGTATTCATAGGTCGAGTTGCAGCTTGGTTCAGCTACTTCTTTATAGAAGAACCAGTCAGAAATAACACCTAAAAATGTAATTAAACCTGTATTTCAATATCAAAGGCTCTACTGTTTTGAACATTGCCTTCTTCTTAATCTTTTTATACTGGATTCAAGTAAGCTTCATATAATTCGCTAGTGGTAAATATGTCGGCAGGAAAATCTTGTAAATCCAATGAATATAGTTATAGACCTAACAATCGTCATCATGAGAAAACGATCAAGAAAAAGTTAGATAGTTACAAGCAGTTCTTCACTACATTTGCTTTGAACACGTTTTCATTAAATGACGAAAGTTAATCCTCAAGTACTTTGGATTTTTGTCCTGCTATTGAGATTTTAACTAGCGACCGAACATCCATACCAGTTTCTTCTTTCACTCTTTGAATACCTTTATACTCAATTTTTTCGGCTAGTACAATAATTTTAATTATATTAGCTCCAATAGCTTGTAGAGTCTTTATAATTCCTATCATTGTTCCTCCAGTACTAATAATATCATCAATAATGACAACGTTGTCTCCCTTCTCTATACCACTCAGATAAAGAGTGCCTTTTTTGACATATTCGCATGTAAAAATGGAGGAAATTTGATCTGCTAATTGATTGGGGTACCATCGGGCCATCCCAAACGGAATACCTGTATGTAGGGATACGGCGGCGACTAAGATACCTCCTTTATCTTCCTCTGTTAAGAGCTTATCACAGCTTGGTATTGAATCAGCTAACCATTCTCCGGCTAATCGTAATAACACTGGTGACGTAGCTGGTACCTGTTCGGTCAGTGAATTTAGCACAAATTTGTACCCCTCGATATCATATAATGGCTGATTATCGAAAGCTTCACGTACTAGATCATATTTCATTGTTCTTCAACATTCGAATCATTTAACGATTTAAGAAGCTGATGTCTTAGAAAAAAAGGGTGCTTGTATGACAAAAATTAAGGATTTCAACGATTATAGATCTAAAATGAATGAACTAATCTTAAACAAGAAAAATCGAGGTATCAATCGTTTTTTCGCCCTTGATACCCGAGTTTACGAAGAGAAAGGGGCCCTTGACCCTAAAATAAAAGAATTACTTGGTTTAGTTGCTAGTATGGTTCTTCGATGTAATGATTGCATCACCTATCACATACTTGAATGTTATAAGCATGGTGTGACAGAAGAGGAATTTTTAGAAGCTTTCAATGTTGCTCTTATTGTGGGGGGATCAATAGTAATTCCCCACCTACGGGTAGCCATAGAAATCTTGGAAGAATGTTTTTCTGAAGGAATTAAAAACTAAAATTAGATCGGGAAATCCTTGAATGACAAGATTTCTTAAATAATGCAGAAAGGGAAAAATTGGGCTTTACATATCATAAATGCTGACTAAATACTTTAAATACACCAGTTTATATCGTAGGATAGAAAGATAGATGGATCATAATTGTAAATGTTTAGAAAGTGTTGTAGCACTTGATGTGGAGAGCGTTTTAGCTGATATACATACAGCATGGATTTTTCAATATAATAAAAGTTTTACAATTGATGACATTACTGATTGGGAATTTGAAAGCCTTGAAGCCTGGAATGAAAACCTCGAATCATTTTTAAATGAAACCGATTCTCTATGGAACAATAGCCCTGAAATACATATACCACCCATGGTACCCAATCTTAAGGAAATAACTGATCAATTAAAACCTTTTGATATCGTTACATCTCGTCGAACATTAAGTGGAATCAAAAAATGGGTAGATTATCACCAATTAGAGTATAGAGCTATCGT
>JAEOSP010000591.1 GCA_016840305.1 Candidatus Hodarchaeota archaeon | reverse complement strand
GGACACATTAAACGTGAGGGAATGGGAGGGTATACGGAATATATCCCTGCACTAAAATGTGACCTTGGCTATGAAATACAAATGGGCGGTGTTCCTAAAAACCCTGATTGTTTTGAACCTAAAGGGAGATGATGAAATATAGTTTTAAGAGCACAATTGGTTTCCGTATACAAAATAAAGAGGGGGGGGCGTTAACGAAACAGATAACCCTGATGGAATTTGTGATGATTGCAAATTTTCGATTATAAGTTCAGATGACATTTCACCGAATATGTAATCATGTTAAAACTAAAACTGGATACTTGGATTGATATTTCATCTTCATATCCTTTTTTGTTTATTTTTTGTTTCATGCTATTAACTAACCTTTGTATACAGTTGTACTTTGATTATTATCTAGGTTTGGACAAGGAGTTCGTTGCTTATTTGTACATCTTCTCTCTCATCCCTTTTTTAGCACTATTCAACCATTACAAAAGAAAAGGTGCGATAAAGTTTGAAGACATAGGAGTCGCCAAGAAAAAATGGAAAATAAACCTATTATTTGGTATTATTATTGGAGTTCTCACAGGGTTGTTAGGTTGGTTATTACTCTTTTTCTTCAACATTGAGCCAGCAACTATACCTGAGGGACAGGAACTTGCAATATTTATCCTTCTTTTTCCTACCGTATGTATTTCTGCGCCTCTTTGGGAAGAAATCGGTTTTAGAGGATTGTTTTTGACTTTTATGGAGAAAATTTCCTCCTCTAAATTCAACAGTTTAAAGAATGTAAAAACAATTCTTATCGTAGTTGTTGTCTCCCTCGTCTTTCTGTTTGCTCATTCAGACAGAGAGCCGAATAGATTATTCATCATTTTCACAACATCAATAATCTACACTGTTGCATATCTTAAAACCAGAAGTATTATTGTTCCAATTGTGACTCATTCTCTGTATAATCTATTTGTACTATTATATCCATACCTCTTCTAACGAGAGGAAAGAAAATGGAATACAAACTATCACCTTCAAGTTTAAATCTACTTAAAGATTGTCCGAGATGCTTTTGGTTAAATATAGTTAAATAAAATAATTTAATACACTCACCTATGACCGTTTATTCCCATTCTCGAATAAGTTGTTTTGAGCAATGTCCACAGAAGTATAAATTAGCTTATATAGATAAAGTAGAAACAGAGATTGAAGAAAGTATCGAGGCTTTTCTAGGTAGTAGGACTCATGAAGTTTTAGAGAAACTGTATAGTGACCTACGATATCAAAAAGAAACCAGCTTGGACGACTTGTTAGGTTTCCTTCACGAGGAATGGGAAAAGAATTGGAATGATTCAATCATTATTGTAAAGAAAGAATATGGTCCTGAGAACTATCTAAAGATGGCAGAGAAATATATTACGGACTACTACAACCGATACAAACCTTTTGACCAGGGAAAGACGATTTCGATAGAAGACCGTATTATGATAAGCCTTGATGATTTAGGTGATTACAAATTACAGGGGTTCATTGACCGACTAACAGAAACTAAAGATGGTTATTACGAAGTACATGATTACAAAACAAACTCAAGATTGCCATTACCTGATTATATAGAAAATGACAGGCAGCTTGCTCTCTATTCTATCGGCGTTAAAGATAAATATCCAGATGTCAAGGATATTCGCTTGATTTGGCATTTTCTTGCTTTTGATAAGGAAATCGACTCTACAAGGACCGATGATGAACTTAATGAGTTGAAACTGAACACAATACAATTAATAGATAAGATTGAAGTAGAAAAGGAATTCCAGACCAATCCATCAAGACTTTGCGATTGGTGTGAATTTAAACCTGTGTGCCGTCAGTGGTCGCATCTTTATAAGTTGGAAGATCAACCGGTGAATGAGTATCTTAATGACCCTGGTGTCAAATTAGTTAATAGATATGCTGAATTGCAGAATAAAAAGAAGCAGATAAAACTGGATTTATACGCTGAAATTGAGAAGTTAGAAGAGGCAATAGTTGCCTTTGCAGAAAGGGAGAATGTTGATGTCGTCTTTGGCTCAGATAACAAGGTAAAGATTG
>JAEOSP010000590.1 GCA_016840305.1 Candidatus Hodarchaeota archaeon | reverse complement strand
GGATTTCTACATTTAGAAATTCAGATCACAAATATTAATGCCACTCCTCTTACAATAACAATAGATAATGAATACGATGAGTCAATTATTTTAATTGAAGGATGGACCCTTCAAAGAATTCAACTAAAACCAGGAGAAAAGAAGAAATTATCTTACATTTTCACTGTAAACAAACGAGGGAATTTCAATTTTCAACCATTAAAGGTATACAAGGGGGATTTACTTGGACTATACCGAAATACACTTGAAATAGAAGACATTTTCCAAGTACAAGTAATTCCTGCAAGACCTCATGTCAGATTGGGTAAAAAACAAAAGAGGGTTGTTCGAGATAAACTAGCAGGGGAGTTTGGATATAAACGTAAAGGCACAGGTGACGAATTTTTTGCTCTTCGAGATTATGCTAGAGGAGATGAGCCACGAAAAATATACTGGAAGAAATCTGCACAGCTAGGGAAATTGATTAGCCGTGAATATGAGGATGAAGTAACATTTCGGGTATTAGTGGCGATTGATGTCAGCTTTACCATGCGAGCTAGGAAATTAGAATACGGATTAACTAGCTTATTAGAGTTAGCAGAGATGAGTTCTCAAAATAATGATGCTTTTGGTTTTATTGCATTTTCCGATCAACCTGTCAAGTTTCTCAAACCTATTACGAGCTCTCGACTGTATGAAAAAACTGTGAAATTGATTTATGATTTGAAAGCGTTAAATCGGCCAAGTCACTTCAATACAATTGTTCCACATATATTTTCGTTAAAAGGAACAAAAGGGGTATTGGTTATCATTAGTGATACCGAAGGGGTACTAGAGACTAAATTAAAAGCAGTTACTCAGCTAAGTAAATTTGGACATCAGCTAATTTTTTGTGACCTCCGAGGAGACTTATTAGGAATGACAGATTCTGCAATTGGCCCTTATAATCTTAATACAGAAGAAAAAATCAAGAATCTTGAGCTAGCTCACACTCAGTCGAACGAAAATTATATGGTTAGGGAAAAAATAATCAAAGAAACTCTTGAAGATTTAGGGGGGATTTATATTCCAATCACATCACTCAAACAAAATCTGATGCTTGAATTGATGAAAACTTTTGGAACTGAAACAAGGAAATTAGTACTGGAGGGTTACTAAATGGCTAAGAAGCTCTATACAATGAATCCAGAATTTCCAGGATATTGGGCAAAAAAGCAATCTCCAGAATCAATAGGGGTAATTTCAAGATTTGACGTGATCTTGACGCTCATTATTTTCGGGATAGTAACTCTAGAGATATTGTATAATCTATCAGTAATAACCGTAGCTACTCTAGTAATTACTAGCGTGAGTATAATTTTCTTATTACTAAACTACGAGAAATATCCTCTGGTAACAGTCCCCTTAAGTCAAATCATAGTATTATTCCTCGTAGGATACATTCATTTAGTAATAACTAACTCTTTCACAATAAGGCTTATTCCTGAACCCATAAATTTGATATTAGGTATACTCATTACGATAAGACTGTTTATTGGTATGTATATAATTAGAATGCATTTACATTACTCAAAAGCTCGTGTTCCTGTATCTAAAAATATACAGGAAACATTAAAGTTATTTAAAAATCATTTGAAGTTGATTGAAAAAAGGAAGGACAGCTTTAAGGAAGAACCATTATCTACTCTTTTCTCATTTTTTAGGAATATTTCGACAATATTTCTCGTTCTAGGGGTTCTCTTAATTCCATTATGGATGAATATGTTTTTCAATATACTAATTTACCCTTATATTCTCCTTATACCATTCCTTCTTCTCCTATTACTAATTTTGGTAATATATTTGCAAAGGGCAAGCTGATCGTATTATCAACAGTATTAGTCTGATTTAAGGAAATTAAACACTTTTTATAATCTAAAGAAATGAAGATAGTTTAGTTGTAAAATCTGGCGAGTACCAATGGCCTACATTAGGTGGTTCATAAAGTTCACAAGAAATTCCAGCATCGGTTAACATCTTGACAAGGATGCATATATTTTCATGATTCACTACTTTATCCTCCTTACCTTGAATGATAATACCACTAAGTTCATGTGGAGATAGATCATCGATAAGAGGTTGGTACTTCTCAACCTCATTCATCCATTGACCCCCTGGAGAAACAGCTACAAACTTACGTACGGGTATTGTTTTAGATAAAGCGAGCCAAATAGCCAAGGCAGCTCCTGAAGATAGACCTCCAACTACAGTTTGATCAATGTTAATAGAATATGCTTCCTCAATTTCCTGTATGTATGATTTTATTTGCTTTGCGGCAGTTTCATGATCAGGCCAGTAAGCAGAATCTTTACCAGACCAATAAACATTAGTTGAACGAGGCATCCCTAAAATATATCCCTTATCGGTCATTGGCTTCCAAAATTCAACTTCTTCCTCAATAACACCACTATCCGCATGCAAAGCTAACATTAAGGGATATGGAGGTTTGTTTACTTCTGGAATAAGCGTGACATTTTGATCCTCCTTTAAGGCCTGAACAGAAATCTCTTTACTTCTCTGTAATTGAACTTTAAACTCAGTTATATTTTGAAGAGGTTCCAACGATGGACTCTGGGTCAGAATATATTCTGAAAACCATCCTCCTTCATCATTTATCTGTTTCAAAATTCGAATGGCTTCCTCAAATTGGCCTAGTTTTGTAGCAGCACAAATCCAAGAGTAGTAGAGCGCGGCTTTTCCATATGGAAATTCAATATCAGTGGTTTCAAAATAATTAATGATTTCTGTGTATTTTCCTGCTTCATATAATCGATATATTTTTCTTAATAGTTCCCAGTATTTCTCTAAAATCAAAAATTATCAATTCCTTGTGTCGGCTCGAATCAAAATCCTTGTATAAATAAGTGGAAATTTTGTTTGATTGATAAAATTGATTCTATAAAGTATATGGTTGATGCAATTTGAAGTAGAGATAATCCCCCTGTAACTCTTTTCGTTTAAATTATTAAGTCACAGGTTTATTCAACTTAATAACTCGCATTAAACTAGCAATATACGAAAAATCAGCGCTATTAGGATCATCATTCGGATCCCACCCAAAGCCTGCTTTCGCGTATTTTGGGTTTTTCACAACCAACCAGCGAAAAAACTCTTCGAGAGCTTTACCTTCAATGATTTCGACAACTGCATTGAAACTTCGGAATCCAACTTGAACATGAACCTCATTTGGATGAGCGGTAATGTTTCGAAACCACTGTGCCTTCGGTCCGTACCCTGAAACAATATAAATCACATTTTCAATTTTAAAATATTCTACTGGATTTCTACGACGCTTTCCAGATTTTCTACCCTTAGTTGTTAGTAAAAGAAGCCGAATACCAAATCCAAGCATTGGAAGTAATCTAATGCGATAAAGAGGAACAACGATCTTATTGAGAATTCTAAATAATTTCAGATATCGTTTACTAGATTTTGGTTCCACGCACATGTTGTACATCCATGATCCAGGTTTAGGGATACTGTTCGTTGGTTTCAACATCATTTCCTGCTCTTAACTATTTAGGATTAACTAATTTGATTCTTCAATGCTTGATCGTAGTTACCAACCCTTGATTCAATATCTGCTTTTAATAATTGACTAGAAAGTAATTCATATCCAGATAGGTTTTCTCTGAGTTCACGTTTTTCAAGTTTCTCAAGTGCGGTGGAGAACTGTCCCTGTTTTACTAACTTGCGAACCTACTCATACTCATCAAAATAGTTGTTATTGGGAACTTGTGGCCCTCCTTGTCAAATCAAATTGGAAATGAAATAGATTAAGTTAGATTTTACAATATATAGAATACGACTCTTAAAGCTGCTGGGGCAGTAAGATACTCTACAGTTGTAAATATGTCGTTAAGAGCGGAATTCGTTTTATTTCACTAATATGTGAATCAATACGGGTTACAGAATTTCTCAACTAATTAAATCAGAAAAATTCTTTCTAGAGAGGATTTAAATATATTGAGCGTAGATACGAATGGACTTTCTGACTTCCCTCTATTCCGAGACCTGTCTGTATAGGTAGACAGTACCTGATTGTCAAGGAATTCTCCTGAATACTCAGAAATGATACAATAGACACTTGGTTCTCAAGAAGATCACCCCTCGAATAAGTTAATATTATTGTATTCGGCTGAAAGTTTGGTACAAACTCAGAAATTTGATTAAACAAGGCTTCGTATATTAGAAAACTGAAATGTGGTTTGCTAAATATTCCTTGAATTTTCGCTGCTATCACACGATCAATATCTAACCAACCGATAGAAATCGGCGCTAAAATTTCAGATGTTTCAAGGTCATTAATAACTACATTTCTAGGTTCAGGTCGAGAAATGTTTATACGAATATAACGGAGAGGATAAACTACCTCATACTGTTCAATTGGAATATTGCGTCCGAATTCAAGTGAAGTAATTAGATCAAACCATGAGGAATCATCTAACGTTGTAACATGTGCTAATTGACAATCATCATTAGATATTTCAGCTTCGAGCCAGTTGAAAAGTTCACGAATGCTTTTAGAAATTTTTGTACCAGCCAGATATGGTACTCCAGTCCCGAAAAGGCCTTCACAGAGAAAAAATATCCGAAAATTCTTATTTTGAATTGTGAAAAAACCGATCCCTTCATTATCAGGTATTTTAAAACCATACACACCACTCATTATATATTCATTTGGAGGAGGTTCGATTTCAGCTAAAGCAGTTACAAGTGCTGTGTATAATGTCCCACCCAAATTTGGTTCTAATTCTGATCCTAATCGTAAATGGCAATGTCCAATTATTTGCATACAGTTAAGATGTTGAATCCAAATTTGAGAAACGACTACCATAGATATCCCCATATCTTAAGAAACGTTTTTTTGGCTAGAGAAACGCAATTTTTGGCTTATTATTGCTTCCTTATCTGACTGTTTGATATTATCCTTTAAAAAACAGTTGGATTCAAACGAAATTCTTCATGTTTCACTTTTCATTGTTGATATTTTGAAGTGCATTTAATAATTCTTGGTTTTGTTTTTCTAGAACAGTAAATTTGGCAAATACTTCACGCCAAACTGGTGAAACTTCTTTTGTTAATTGTTGTTCCGCATTATAAGTTCCTTTTTTAAAATCCAAATAACCTATTAAAGAAGCAAATGGAAGATAAAGACAAGAAAATATTATGAAAAAAACTGAAAAGGACTTAAATATATCTGGAATGAAATAAAGATTCACGAAAAGCAGATTGTAGAAGATTAAAGTAAAATTTATCAAGGAAAACGCCAGTGCAAACCAACTTGAATGTCCTCTCAAAAAATACTGACGTAATCTAGCTCCCCTGTCAATTATAACTCTTAGATGTTTTTTCGTAACTTGAAGCAAATTTATCGACCTCGTATTTTTAGCAAATAACAATTATTAGTCAGAAAGACGTTCTAGTTTCCTTCTTTTGAGCTTTTTGATACCAAATTTTTGAAAATTTATGCAAACAAAGCCAGATTCTGATACATTTCGAGTTTAACCATAGAAGGATTTATAAGGAGGGGTGTATCTATAGTTACTCAGAGAACCAGTGGAAGTAGTAAAAAAAATCAAAATAATAATCGACTTTTCTTTCACTTATGGGGTTTCTTTTATTTTCTTCTTTGGTATTTTATTTCTCCTGTTTTTACTGTCGTAAATTCCTAAGAGAAAAGAGATCCTTACAGCAAATCTATTTTTACATTCAATTTCTCAGTTTTTCAAAAACACTTTATCTTTCTGATAGTTGAAAGCAGAGAAGAATTCTGATTGACTATCCGTTACAAGGATTTAAGGTTTATTTCGATCGAAAATTCAGACTTTTTCTTGGAGATTTTGATGAATGGAAATATCGAAGTGCCTTGATATTGTTTTTCAATTCCTAACTCACTTTTTGGGAAGGACATTAAAGGAAATATAATACACTCAACTACGTAGGGAAAGTGAATAGAGAGAGAAGCCATTTCTAACTCATTCTCATCCCTAATTTCAATTGACTCACAATCGGTTTGATTTGTAATATCTTCAAGATCGAATTTCTGTTCATTAATATATCCATTCGTTTTATATGGGTAAGAGGATCCAATAAAATTCATTTCTGGCACAAAATAAATCTCAAAACCCCCTAATTTCTCAGAAATTTCAATAGTATATTCAATCTTCAGAACTGTTGAAGTAAGGCTGTAATTCTTTACTATTTTTGCTGATATTCGTTTTTCTTTGATAAATAGATTACCATTACGAATGAAAGAGATGGTTCTATTGGAATTCTTCACAATATTATATTTTTGATTTGCAAAATTTCCAATATCAACGTATTGATCATCTTGGTATAATTCAGGTGTATCTAGATACTGAATGAAATGATCCTGAAATGACCATTTTTCAAATCGATCATTAATTGCGGGGACATTATCAGTATGATAAGCTTCTAATTGACGCCTTAAAACGTTCGAAAAATTGTAATACCTGTCTTTTAAGTTAAGGGAGAAGATAGATCCCCCTTTTAAAGAAGAAATAAAGCATGAAATATATTTATTCTCTAAAATTCCATCAGGATGTCCATCAAGGAGTACATCTTCGATCTTACTACCGTAGAAAGTGAAATTAAACTCATTAGCAACGGAATCCAATAAAACCTCCGCTTGTAGAATATTCCTGTGGGCAGTTTGTCGTAAGAATCTATAATAAACTCCTCCGAATAAACCGTGCCAGAAGACATCATTGGATTGACTTGCAAGGATAAAATTCCACGCAGGTTCGAGGAGATGTTTTTCATTCTCAGGGAGGATCTTACGGATTTTCTCCATTTTATTTCTACAAAAAAGCATTCTTTTATGCATGATATTGGCTTGTGGATACTTCACTAGAAAGTTTTGCCAGAATGAGCCAGTAGCGAACATTTTAATGTCCTTGCTACAAGGCATATCCTCATTTTTCGCTTTTTCATGTAACAATTCGAGACGCTTTCTAAGAGGAGTAGGTAAAGCCCAAGTAGCCATTTTATCGTAAGAACTTGTTGGTAAATATATGAGCCCTCTCGGGTGGTATTCTTTCAAGTAGTCACTTATTAAAATAGGCTTTATCCATTTGTGTGTGATGATGGCTTTAAAAAAACTATGCATCCATCCCTGTTTTCCATCATATCCATTCACATAACAAATATCGTGAGTTGTACGATCACCAGCGGGCCAGATTCCCATTTTTTCGGCATCAGATATCATGACGACAATTTGTTCATTATTCTTATCACGTGCTTTCTCAAGGTACTGGATTGTTTCTTTTGCCTCTCTCCACGGGACGAAATAACGAATACGTTCATTGATGGGAAAAACAGTTACTGTTTTACCCTGAAATTCAGTTTTGTAAGCAAAATATGTTTCTGATTCTGAAAACCCTGCCATCCGAAATAAATAATCATCTATAAAGACAAATTCAATTCCTGAATTAGCGAGAGTTAACGGGAGATCAGGTGTCCAAACTCTCTCTGCTAACCAGAAACCATGTGGAATAATCTCGTAGTTGGATTCCCACCAATCAATCGTCATTTGGATTTGTTTTTGTCTATCAGCTTCAGGTAGAATAGCTAAAATAGGCTCATAAAAACCTCCACCTACAATTTCGATTTGTTTCTTCTTATAAAGGTCACATATTAAATTTAGATATTCTGGTTGATTATCTTTGAGCCAAAGAAGTAGTGGACCAGTAATATGTAAGTTAACTTTTATCTCAGGATATTTAGATATAGTTTCAAGTAGGGGAAGGTAAGATTTTTCATACGAGTCCTGAAAAACCCACGGAAAATTACCCAAAGGTTGATGCATATGAAATACAATGGGAAAGAAGACTGACCCGCCTTTTTCAGATGACACAGTTATTCTTCACAGTCCAGAAGAGTTTTACTTATTGAAGCAGTTGTTTGATATCTCTAATTTCCTTAGAAATAGCGGTTATTGTGGTTGATGGGTCTGTTTTTGGATCAGCATCAATTAGCAGTAGTAGACCTTCACCTAAAATATAAACGATTATATTTGAAACTCCACTTACTGCTAAAAAGAATAAAGGTTGTTCCAAATGAGCAGCAAACGCTCCACGAATAGCACGAACTGCAGCAGGAAGTATATTCGAATCCATAAGATTAACTATAACTGCCCCGGTGAACGAAGATACACAGGCTCCTCTGATAGATACTTCTCTCTCAATCCATAAATTAAGATGTTCCTTCACAGATTTTTTCATAGGTTCTCCCATGTAACGTGACTCACCAGTCATAACGGTAAGTAATGCCTCATCAAAATCTTGTTGTTCATTCTTTGTTATGCGAATCGTTTTTCGTGCAAATTTGAATGAAAAACTCCCTAAAAACAAGGTCATTAATGTTCTTAATTTGAATTCTAAATCTAAAAGAGATGCAGAAGCAGAAGATATTAATGTAAAAAGACCCTCATTGCGCATGATTCCTGCTATTCGCATACTAGCAAAATCAACATGAAAAATTTGCCCTTTTTCGATTGATTCTTCTTTTAGACTTTGACTCACTTCAAATGCAGAATTGAGAAGTGAGAATATCATCTTTGGTGGAAATTCGACTATTTCCTTTGCTGGACGAAAATCTCTCGTTATCAATGGACGTCCTTTGTTAGTGAAGACATAAAAACCAAGAAACACCTCTAATTCATCAAACGAAACCATTTCTCTTCACTTACCTAGAATTAGTTTTCCCATCTGAACAAATGCTCCTTCTACTTTTGCTCCAGTTTTTGCTGAAGTCGTTATATAACCATGAGCTTCAAGTTTTTTAAGTGCTTCCTTCTCAGAGATCGGTAGATTTTCTAAATCCACAAGATCCTCTTTATTTCCGATTACTATGATTTTTGCATTGGGACTTTGTTCCTGAACATCTTTCCGCCATCGGTCGAGTTTATCGAAAGTCTCATCTGGGCGAGATAGATCAAAAACCAAGAAAACCCCGTGTGCTTTTTTGAGATACAAGTGACGAAAGTTTGTGAATCCAGATTGTCCCGCGACATCCCAGATTTGGTAAATTAATTCCTGATCTTGTCCGTTTTCATCTGGTAGTTGGATCGTTTTGGATAAGAAATCTACTCCCAATGTAATCTGGTATCCCTCCTCGAAGAAGTTCTCAACATATCTCTTTATCAATGAGGTTTTCCCACACTCAGGTTCTCCCACTAATAACAATTTGAAAGCAAATTTGCTACCTTTTTTCTTTGACACAAAAACAGACTCCTTGTAGTAATAACAGATTCAAATTCCACTTGATTCTTTTAAAATTATTTTCTTAAAAGGATTCTCAAACTTGGAGTACATCAAGAATTTCGAATTCTATAAGAAGTATGTGAAATTGATTTCATTTAGTTAATCTAGGGACACTTTCGAAAATGGCTCATCTTCTTCACGACTTTTTCTCTGCTGATTCGGTTGTAGTGATTGGTGCTTCTAAAAGACCAGATGCTCCTGGTCACATTATTGCCAAGAACTTTGTTGAATCATCTTTTGAAGGAGATTGTTTTTTTGTAAATCCACGGTTGAAACGACTTTTCACTAAAAAAGTTTATCCATCAGTTACCGAGCTGCCAGAAACCCCTGATCTAGGTATTGTTGTTGCTCCAGTAAGACTGGTTCCAAATATCGCAGCAGAATGCGGTCAAAAAGGAATCAAGAGATTAGTGATACTTTCAGGAGGATTTTCAGAAGTTGGCTCTGAGGGAAAAATCCTCGAACAACAGCTTCTTGATGTTACACATCGATATGATATTAGATTCATTGGACCCAACTGTTTAGGTATCTATGTACCTGATAAAGCAATCGATACTATTTTTTTGCCTCGATATAAAGTTCGACGTCCTACTCACGGACCAATGGCCTTTTTTACACAGAGTGGTGCCTTTGGGGCAGCCTTTCTATCTGAAATTTATCATTTAGGATATGGAAGGTGGGTTAGTAAGTTTGTAGCTTTTGGTAACGCAGCCGATATTCACGAAGGACATGTTCTTGAATTCCTTGGGGATGATGATGAAACTAAAGTCATTCTCGGTTACATTGAGGGTTTTAGGAATGCAGCAAGATTTTTAACTGCAGCAGAGAAAATCTCATTGAAAAAACCAATCATCCTCATAAAAGGAAATCGAACTGCTGCTGGTGCAAGAGCTGCTACCTCTCATACAGCGAGTGTAGCATCAAATGACAGTATTACCTCAAATTTGCTTTCAGCAGCAGGGATTGTTCGAGTTAATGATTGGGAAGAAATGATTAATGCTAGTAAAGTATTTGCGACACAACCGTTACCAAAGGGACATAAAGTAGCTGTTATTACGAATGGCGGTGGTGTAGGAGTAATGACATCAGACGCAATATCTATGGAAGGAATGGAATTAGCAGATTTTTCTAATGAAACAGTTGATCACTTAAATTCATTATTGCCTCCTCTATACGTTAAAACCAATCCAGTTGATCTAACTGGTAGTTCTACCAATGAACAATTCTTTTTAACCTTAGAACAAGTAGCTATTGACCCAAATGTTGATTCTATTATTTTCGTTGTGCTAACAGCCCCTCCTTATATTGATCCAATGGAACTTGTTACGCAAATGAGGAGTTATCTCTCTGACCCCAAAAAATCAGATTGGGTTAAAGAAAAACCATTTATAGCGTTAACTATGGGTGGAGAAGAAGCTGAAGTTCTTAGATCCCAATTTGAACGATTAGAGATTCCAACGTATGCTCAACCGAGAACATGCGTTAGAAGTCTCGCAAAAATTACTGAATATGCGCAATATCTTAAAAACAAACAACATCTAAAAAAAAGTGATTAACATGACTGATAACTGGGAAATACGTTTCGATTTATATGCTGAGGACACACATAAATCAGAATCTTTCAACTTTGAAGTGAATGCTTTAAAAGATCCGAGTAAAGAATATCCTAGTTTTCCAAAAGAAAAAATATTACGCGCTTTACGACTTCACGGAAACGATAAGAGATACAAATACGCGAGTGGTCAATTGAAGAACCTGAAAATGAAGAAATGTCCTGATTTAAGTTATACAGACGAAATTCATATCCTCATGATCATACTAGAAAAAATTGGACCCGTCTCCTTCGTATTTAGCAATAAATTTGAATACTTGGTTTTGGAGGGAATGGATTCCCAGTATAACTACATAGGCTACCAAACGATTGTTAATCTATTGATCCAGACCATAAAACCTGAATCTGAACCCATAAAAGGGCTTGGGAAAATAAAGGCAATATACCATGCCTCAAATGCTGATGAAATCGAAAGAAAGAAATCCTATGTCCCATTTCTTGATACAGTGGAAGGAAATAGTTTAGCTTTTGCATTAAGCGTCATTTTACCTACAGTGGTTGTTATTGTCCTCCCTCTATCATGGCTAGATACAATGAGCTCGTATATATTAGTACTAGTTCTTTTATCAGTTCTAGTCTGCCTTTATCCTATTTTAAAGAGATCTATAAGACATGCTCCTCTATCATTACTTTCTTTGGTAGCTTCTTACCTAATAGTTGAGTCAATGATACATGTGAACTTTTTAATCGATGGAATCAATCCTTGGGGTATTTTTAACAACATATCTCGTCAGAATTTAGTAGGAATACTGAAAAGTCAGCCTATTGTAGCAGCAATTGGTCCTCAACTTTTTATTGGATTTGATCTTTTGGCAGTGATTGTTCCGTTTCTTGATGTTATTCTTCTGAGTCTTATACCATTTACGATTGGAGCAAGTCTTTCAGGACTCGTTGAAAAGGTAAATAAGAAAGTTAGTGTTCGCACATTTACTGTTAAAACATTTTTTCTATCATTATTCATCATTTTCATAATCTTACTTCCTACAGCGTACCATGCATTCGGTAAAGGGATGGAAGGAACATTATATGCTGGTATCGGTATGTCAGAAACGACAGAAATTTTTTCAGAACGATTCATAACTGATTTGGAAACAAATTTCGATGAATTAATGGCCTTAATTGAAAGTGCAACCTTCAATTTGAATAAAGCAGGAAATTCTTTTCTCCAATTTGCCGAAAATCCTTTGATAGCCTACCTTATTCCCTCTATAATTCCCGAAGTTGCAGGTATACCGCTAAAAGATTTACCGAGAATTTTGAATCTTACTTATGTTCTTTCTAGCTCTTTAGAGTACACCCCAAACATTTTTTGGGCTTTAAACAATCTCCAATCAGGAATTAATCTCTCATTCTCTATTCTTCAAAGTTCTGTTGGATTATTTCCTATTAGTGGTACTGGTGCTGCTATGTCCGCTGATTATGACCCTACCCTCAAAGATGCATTACAATTGCTGACTTTGGGGACAAATAATCTATCAGTAATTCAAAATCCGTTAATTAATTTATTTGATCAAGTCAAAGAAAAACTTGATTATTCCGTCTTTGCTGAAATATCTACGGTGTTAACCGAAATTGAGATAGCTTTACCAATTTTAATTACAATTTTGGACAGTATTTCTCCATGGATCAATAGTACATATAAATTATCATTAGTTCTCGATGATCTATTCGATTTTCAATTCTCAAGTGAGTATTTAAGTAGCGCATCTCTTGATTTTGAAAGATCATCCTCAATTCTTGATATTGATGTCCTTTCGATCCCCGAAACGACCACAATCCCCATTCGTGATTTGGTAGATTTTAGTTTAGGACTTCATTCCGTTACAAAATATTTCCTTTACTCAATGGAAAATGGAACGCAGATGTTTAGTCAGCTAAATAGCACACTACGCCTTTTTGATGACATTGACTTCACAAATACATCCAATATTGATAGCCCGATTTGGGATGATATTAGGAACGAACTTGATTTGACATCTACTCTTTTGAATTCAACACAGGACAGCTTGAATAGTATGAATTCAGTTTTGAACTCCCAAACTCCTTTAGAATTTGGTGAGTTGAATGAATTTTTTGATGAACTGATACTCTTTGTAGATAATACTACAGAAAGCTTTGATATCGTAAATAAATATTTTGATGCCTTAGATGGAACCTTAGATTCAATTTCACTTTTATCATCAGGTGTTAAGGCACTAAACCAAACAATGACTCAAGATCTAATTACTAATACAACCTCTGAGGAGAATTATACCGAAGCACAAGCTAATTTCACACAGAGTCAATTGATGGCAAATAATACCTTTGATATTCTTGAAAATATTACCTCTCATATACTCAACGAAACTTCGATTATTAATTGGCAGAACCTTCTGAAAGGAGATACGACCAATACTTCAACCAATTCTATCTATATGAATGCAGAAGCATGTTTAGATCTTATAATACAACTTGATACGGAAGGTGCTATCCTTCAAAGCCATTTGGATCAGCTAACACTAATTCTTAATAAAATGGAGGAATTAGAATGGAAAATATTCTCAAGCTGATCCCTTATAGTTATTATAGGAACGAAAGCTGAGATTGTTCATCTAAATAGGGACGGGGATTCATATCCCAGACTGACAAATCAAAAGCTGCGCGAGTTGCAGCAAGGTCACGAATCACAGTACCTGCTTGTTTCGCTTCTTCACCTCTCCAAAACTCTTCCCCAAACTCATCTATCATCTGATTCATCCACTCCTTAACTCTAACACTCGCAAGCATATACGAAGGGGCATAAACATCATAATCAGGCATAATGTGATGAATTAACCAGTAATCTCCAGGTATTTCCCAATAAAATCGCTTTGTTAATTCTTGAAATCGTTTGGAAGCGTCTTCAAAAGAATAATCTCTTTTCCAAAAATCTATTTTCATCAAAGCATTACTAGCGTAAAAAACAAGGAAATACAGGTTCATGAAGTAACGCCGATCAAGAATTTCTTGTATAACATCATCTGTTAGCCCTAATTCATGTTTTAGAAATAAAGGTTGTTGAAGAAGCATCTCAAAGAAGATTGAAAAAGTTTCTGCCACACTCATTGGAACATTATATCTTTTCCAAAAAGGGTCTCCTTCTACACCAGATGTACCATGAACAGCATGCCCAAATTCATGGAATATACTCGTAAAATCACTAAATGGTGACACCTGTTTATAAATAATCCTGACATCATTTGGAATTTGAATACCGAAACAAAAAGCACTTGGTGATTTCTTCTCCCTGTCCTCTTTATCTATTTTTATCCTTTGAAGATCCTTACCGAACCCTAATTGTGTTAAAACTCTCTCAATGGCTTTTTGTGGATTTTTCTTGGTGAAATGTTCATTCAGAGGGGAATAAATTCGACCTCGTGTAAGATAAAAATCATCATAATAATTAAATGCCTCTTTTTCAAGAATTTCGGGAGCAAAATGTTCTGCTGCTGCTAAAAAGGTTTTTCTTGCTCCATCTCCCAATATAGTAATAAAATCCTTTAACTGGTCATAAGTTAAGAACTCTTTTTCCAGATAGGCGTCTAACGGAGTGGAATCATACAAAGAATATACCTGTTTTGATATATTAAAGCGTTTCATTATTAATGGAGCTAGTTGAGGTGCTTTCTGAATAAAATCATCGTAAACTTTTTGTCTATTCCCATCATTTGTTTCTGTTGCATTGAACTGCCTCCAAGAACCCCAATTAACAGGTCTATCGTGTATCTTAAACTCATCAGTTGATAATAACGTCGTCCTTTGTTCAAATAATTCTAGTGAAACTGGTAATTTCCTTGCTTGAGCAATACTTGATATACAAAAAAGGAAGAAAGGTCGTGGTTCTTGATAAGTTTTCAAAAACTCACTACTAAGAGCAACTAACGTCTCACTTGTTGATTGCATTACATCTTTGTCATACTTCAAACCAGCAACTTGGTTATAACGATGTTCAGAAAGAATGATTTCATATTTTTCAAATTCAGAGTATAACTCATTAAGACGTTCATCAGAAAAAGATTCTGTCATGATTTCACCAGAAATTGAGATATAAATATGGTAATATTTCAATGGAATTTGATTGGGTTTTTTCTCTTTTTCGCATCTCATATTCGGGTGTGAATATGACAAAAGCCT
>JAEOSP010000589.1 GCA_016840305.1 Candidatus Hodarchaeota archaeon | reverse complement strand
ATAACGTTTGGTTCAAGGTGTCGAAGGTTGTGGCGCACTGAACACTTGGCTTTTAGACAAAACTCATTGGGGTTCTGCACGTTCGAATTCGCAGGGAGCCCTTCGGTCGCCTTGAAACCGTTGTTATGCGTTTTTAATGGCATTCGCTAATTCTTTTGCCAGTTCTTCGATTGTATACATTGCCGTATTTAAAGCTACTTTATCCGCAAGTGCAGGACTGTATTTCATTACTTCATTTTTAGAAACTTTATGCCACAATGGAAGAATTACCTTATTACCAGCCATTTCTTTTTCAACTAACCCATCGAGTTCATATTGTGGCCAATTCTTTGCAAAAAAAGACGGGGAAAGTATTACAATTCCAAATTTAGAGCGTACCAATCCTGCATCTATAGAACGACGTAGACTATCACCTACTTTAAGCTTGAATTCATCATACCAAATAGATAAACCATTTTTAATCAGTTCTTCAGCAAGTGGTCGCACTAAATCATCTTTATCTTCACTTGCATGAGAAATAAAAGCATCATAATCAGGGGGCTGTTGATTAACGTTATCATATGAAGTTTTGTATCTGTTTCCGAAAGGAACGGATTTAATCCTTGTAAGTAATTCTCGTTGTCTTTGCCGTTCTTCGCGTTCCATTCGTATGATAGATTCCTGGAATTTCTTTTGTTCCCTATTCTGCTCTTTATATAATTCTTGTTGATATTTATGTGATTGTGTAGTTTTATCAGAAATTCGCTTGGTTAAATCAGCTTTGTCTTTTTGAATCTTTGCAATATCATTTTCGAGTCTTTCAATTTCACGGTCCTTACTTTGTACGCTTGAAAGACTTGTATATTTTGTGACGCTTTTTTTAATTTGAATAATTCTATTGCTTTTAGACGCTTCATTCTTTATTTTTTCGGTTAAGCGATTTTGAAGAGTCTGTATTTCTCGTTGAATATTTGAAATTCTATTTTGTATTGATTGAATTGACATCACTTATCTATGAATTTATTCTATAACGCCCAACCATCTTCAGCTAAGCTGCGGGCGAGGAGGCGCGGCCGCTGATCTGCAAAGGCCGTGACGCCGAAGTCTGTCAGCTTCAGCTCGCAGTTAGGCTTCACTTTTGTTGTATCATAACTTTATCACAATAAATTTAATCGATACACAAATGTTGTTTTCTGCTCTTTCTTAAACCTTATTACGTTTCTGGTAAAGTAATTGGTTCACCCTCCGGCACTTCAACTTCATATTCTATACCATAACTAACGTAACGAATAACTAATTTCTTTGAAACTCCTTGATGTGGATCACCAGCAATATTGTTAGAAGAAGTTACTCTAAGTTCATTTTCATTCATCATTGGAGCTATTTTATCGTACACATCAATTGAATGTTCATCGCTTCCATAGCGAGCACTAAGTAATTTAAATTTAGTATGCCTGTATTCAGATTGCACTTCTAGATTAAGAGGAATTCTTGCCTCTCCTTCAGGTGGAAGTCTATCACGAATTGTTTTAATTACTGAGGAAACCGAACGATAGCCCCTTAGCCAGAGAAAAAATAAAAGGATTCCGCCTAAATATCCAATGATCGCAGCACTCAAGAAAAAAAGAAAAGTTTTCCCTGCAGGTATATTCAGAGTAGTAAGCGCAATAGTAAATGAAATAGCGACCGTAAGTATGAAGATTGAAAAGTTCAATAGGATTGAATTAGGAGTTCCATGTTCCAATGTATTAAGTTCAGCATCAGATATTTCATATATAGTAAGTTTTCCTATCCGAGCTCGTCTAATTTCAGGTTGAAACTCCTGTTCACGATTTGATGGTCGCTCTGAATTTTTCATCATCTATCCTTTTATTGTCCTCACGGAAGCATTTACAGTTCCAGCATATCCACCTAGATCTATCACAAGATGCCAGTGACCTGGACGCGGAGGTGATAGATACGCAGGAGATTTTTTTGCTAATCCTCCATAATAGGTGTGTTTTTGACTACGGCGATATTTTGAATAATTTAAGTCGTCTAAGAGGCGCACATTGGCTTGTTTGTCGAGTGTCACTTCAACACTGTCATTAATACTAAGATGAAGGTCATAATGCAGATAATTCAAGAATACTCCTTTATATGCCTAACGATCTGCGGCTCATCTGCGTGGATGGAGCGTAGCGGAATCCACGTCCGTGTGCAGCGATTTGTTAGCCGTTTGTTAAAGT
>JAEOSP010000588.1 GCA_016840305.1 Candidatus Hodarchaeota archaeon | reverse complement strand
CAGTTTCAGTATAAAAAAACTAGTTACGAAGTACTGAGTCCCTTTACGACGAAAAAATATTGTTGAACTATTCTTCATTTATCTCTAACAATAATGCTGTTTTGATTGGAAAATTTCTTTATGAAACATCGTTCACAAAATTCCTTTTCGACTTTAAGGAACGGTATAAGCCCTACACAGCAGCCTAACACATTGAACTCCCAATCCTTAGCTTTCCTAATATCTTTAGAACAAATGGGTTTTCTACATGAAGCGCATCTTGCTTCTGCATCCCTTTTTGGATGGTAATAACATTTTACTACTGTTTCATACCGTCGTTTTACACCCATTAATCCTACCACTCATAATAATAATATTTGTTTTTGGTACAATCTTTCTTTAATGATTTACATCTCTTTTTCAAAATGGTAATTTGTAAAAATAGTCATGAATTTGGAATATAAGTCTTTCATTTTTCATTTAGAACGTTCGGGATTTGGAACAGAGAAACCTGTTTCTTTCCGTCCATCGTGCACAAGAGAAAACCAAGGGTATTTATGCATCATATTAATCATTCTATGGCGTATAAAATGTAAACCAAAGTAACTAATCTTATCTTTGAAGGGGATGGGTTTTTGGGTAAGATATGATAATAAGTGATCAGTTCTCCGCCAAACTGTTAGTCGGAGATTCTTATGAAGTAACTTTCGATACTTATCAACATCAATCTTACCATTCCTGTCCAAACATTCAGCCAAAATCCATCCAGATTGCCATGCAGGTTCTATACCTGCCCCTGAAAGTGAATGTGCTAAACCTAAGGAATCACCTACACCAATAAATTGAGTTGAATTGGTAGTTTTATAAACTGGATACTTCATTTTGTTGACTAATATAGGTAAGACCCAATTATGGGGTTTCTTATCTGGTGTAGGAATTTTATAATTGTATTTATCACGAATCATATCAAAAAATCTGTAATAGAGATCTTTCACATAAATTCTGGAGGCTTGGGCTCCAACACCAATATTTACGTGATTGTCTTTTCCCACAAAAATCCAGCCATATCCCATTTTTTTGTAATCTAAGACTATTAGGTTTGCATTGGGAATTTTTACATCTTCTAGAATACCATCAAATCTTAAAGTAAGAGCATAATCCTTATGATCCCATTTTCTATCTAGAGCTTTTCTAGTAAAACCACTATAACCTGTTGCTACGATAGTTTGTTTAGTAAACAGATTATCATCAGTTGTTGCTACTCTCTGCATTTTAATATCAATATTTGATATTTCTTGTAAGCGCTGAATTAATTTTCTCTGTAAATCCTTTCTTGTAGTAATACGAAAAACTCCCTCATCTTCCATATACCTACCGTTCCACAATCCAACCTTGAATCTCTCAGTATAATGATCCGACTCATCAAGACGGATGTCTAGTTCATCCCTTAAATATTGGTCAAATTCAAGACTAATCGCTCCACCACAAGGTTTATTCCACTCTTTCGCTTCGTAAACTGTTACATGAATATTTTTTTGAGCAAGATAATAAGCGGAAGACAGACCTGAAATATTTCCTCCAACAATTGTAATCTTACTGACCATTTCAATAACCGTGGTTAACCACTGTTTATTTACCGTCTTTGTCCAGATTCCCAGTGTTGTAAGAACTCTTCCCACTCAGGTATTGACATTACGAGGTCTAATAATTTATGGGCAAGTAAACGAATCTCCCATTGAGCATCCTTCTTGATTCGTTGTTCTAAAAACCAAATTAGACTACTCATATTAAAAGTCCATGTTATAACAGTCTTGCAAGCATTAGGCAGACAGAACCTTGCATCTTCTTTCGGTACTCCTTTATCCCGATAAAAGCGGTATTCCTCTGCCTCCTTTTTTCGTGCTTCGATATAATGTTTCAACAGCTCTGGTTTTTCCTTAATCCTAGGGGGAATGACAAACCAATCTGGGTCAACTAAAGGATCAAAATATCGTTGAGATTCTTGAGTATAAGAATTTCCAATCCGATGTCTTACTAATTGATGTGTAGCTGCTCTACTGATGTCGGATATTTTTACTGTCATCGAGGAATGTTCTAAAACTGACCAGTGACCCCAATTGAATATTTTTCCTGGAATATTTTCAATTTTGTCTTTTCGACGAGAAGTTTTCATTCCCTCCACAATTCCTTCAGTTCCAGTAACCTGGATAATATCTACTTTCACAATAATCCCTTAACCGAAAGCTTATGTTTCATCAATTAATCCCTTAAGGGGAACTTTGATATCCTGATATCTAAAGGTCAAAATGTGACGTGTTGTTTTTGGAGCATATACATTGCCTGATCTAGCAGTGTCAATAACGTCTGTTTTTGTTAATGCTTTTCTTAGTAGTGCAAATGATGCATAGTGATTTCTAACGGAATTGTATGCATATTCTAAGGTTTTCACATATTCAAATTTTTCAGGGTTATACTCATTTAGGAATTTTTGATAAATCTCCTGTTGAGATCCCTTTAATAGCCAGTTACCATCATTCGTATGGAGTACAAATCCATACTGAGGATCATCAAACGTGTGGTTGTCCACTTCGTCAATAATTCTGGATTCTATACCCATTCTTTCTAAACTAGTGGAGAATTTATCTGCTTTCCTTACATAAATAGGGTACCAAGTTGCTAAAGAGATTTCTGGGTTATCCAAATAATCAATTTCAATGCAAGGAATTCTGACTCCTCTCATTTCTTTTAATGCTTGGACTCTGTGATGCCCGTCTAATATAACATTATACTTTTTTACAATAAGGATTGGCCGAAAAAAATACCCGAGTCTTTTTAGATTGTCCTTTAAGAACTCTACTTGAGAACGTACAACTTGTTCATGTCCGTATAGATCTTCAATATCCTTGAGAACAATCCGACACTGTACCAACGGTTTTTCATGAGAGGGTCCTTGGGATTGAATAATATGTCACCAGTTTATCTGAAAAGGCGTTTTTCTTATTATTTTACTTGATTTTAAGAAACTTATTTTTTCTTTTGGTACACTGGTGGTTTTTTTAGCTAATCATAATGATTGATGATAAAATGAGAATTACAATAGTAAGTTTAAATCCGTCAGACAGGCGAAAATTTATTTCTTTTAAACTCGTTCGTTGTTCATAAAGTCCAAATGCTCTACCTTCCATAGAAAGTGTAATATCACGAATCCGATTTAACGTAGACGATATTAATGGAAAAAGTGTATATTTTAAGATATTGAATGCTCCTTTAATAGAGTTAGGATTAGTGTTTAAGCCCCGTGTTTGTTGAGCTCGTCTTATGATCGAAATTTCTGTATTTAACACTGGAGTGAAGCGTAAAGACAAGGATAGCGAGTATGCAATACGGTAAGGGATTCCAAATTTGGTCAGCGATTGTGCAAAACTGAAAGAATTCGTGGAATCTATAAAAACCCAAGAAATCGTTACCACTCCCCAAAATCTTCCAAGCAGTAGTAATCCAAAGTACACACCCTCATAATAGATAGGAATAAATGGTCCAAACGAAGATATGGGTGGAATTAAGTAGAAGAGAAATTCTCCACGATGAAGTGAAAATACTTGTACAAAGAAGATTACAATGGAGAAAAATAAGAGAAACTTGTATTTTGGCTTAGATACTTGATAAGGAAAGGATGATACATTATAGTAAAGCAAAATAAATGCCAAAATGATGTAAAGTTTGTAGAGATCAACCACT
>JAEOSP010000587.1 GCA_016840305.1 Candidatus Hodarchaeota archaeon | reverse complement strand
TTGGTACTTCTAATCCTGCAATTGTATTTAATAGGGTACTTTTGCCGCTTCCGCTTGGTCCCATAACCATAATAAAATCATTTTGATTAATTATTATGTTAATGTTTGAAAGCGCATCAATTACATTTGAACCAAGCTTATAGCGTTGGCTTACGTCTTTTAGTTCGATAATTGCTTCATTGGAATATGTACTACTCATTTTCATATCACCTCAAGCTGGTATGATGGTTATACGCCCATCAATTATTTCTAACTTCACGTGCTTTGCAACCCCGGCCGTTTTTCGCATTTCCTCTGGAAGACGTAAATTTCCAAATTCATCTATGCAATACACTTCTTCTCGATCCGAGAAAGATTTCTCAGGATCAACTGCACGATGTAAACCGATTATTTGTCCATCGAGAATGTTCACAGCTTGTCTTGTCATGTTAGCAAATCGATGGTCATGAGTGACTACGATGAATGTTGTACCAAGGTCCTTATTTATTTCTTTAAAAAAATCGATAATTTTGAAGGTAGTTACACTGTCTAGTTCACCTGTAGGCTCATCTGCAAGAATAATGGAAGGATCATTGGCAAGCGCTACAGCTATTCCTACTCGTTGTGCTTCCCCACCAGATAATTCGTGAGGTTTATGATGGGTTCTTTTTTCAAGCCCAACTCTTTTTAACAATTCGTTTGCTCTCCGTTTCTGTTCTTGTAACCCCCATCGACTTGTGAGCTTCATTGGGAAAATAACATTCTGAAACGCATTGATATTCCATATTAAATTTCTCCGTGGGGATTGATAGAGGAAGCCAATATTAAAACGACGATATTGAATCAATTCTTTCGTTTTCATCTTATTTATTATTTGTCCATCAACAATGATGTTACCTGAAGAGGGTTTATCGATTCCTCCGATCAAATTAATAAGAGTACTCTTACCTGCACCGCTTGGTCCAATGATTGCAGAGATTTCACTTTTATCGACCAATAATTCTACCCCTCGGAGGGCTGGTACTTGAATCTTAGTTACTGGGTCTGTATAAAGCTTGAATATATCCTGACATTCTAGAAACATTTATTCCACCTTTAATACTCTACTGATATCCTTTTTAGTTGATCGATATGCTATTATGACCGTTCCAATAGCTGCTATGACTATTACAAGAGCTAAGAAATATATAATAAAGCTAACAGGATAGGCCACAACGATAGGGGGAATAGTTCTTCCCATTTGAATAACTAACAGGAATATTGACGTATTTGTCAAACCTACCACTAACCCGATAACCAAACCAAACAGAAGTATTGTTAATCCTTCCATAGTGAACAATTTTGCGGTTTGCGTTCGTGTCATTCCTAATGCTCTCTCCACTCCAATTTCCTTTCCTCTTTCAAGGTATGTGAATAGAGAGAACATGACAGATCCTAACACTGAAATTATTATACATGCAGTAAGTGCTGTATTTAGAACTGCTAGTATAAACCGTCTTTCTGCGCTTTCAATGTAGTTTTCGTAGTCAAGTTTTGCAGAATAAGTATGCTGGGTCTGTATAGAGAGAGATTTCACCGTTTCGTAAATTTCCTGTGTATTTGACCCTGGTTCTAGCTTAGCGAGTACACTTGTATCATAAATCCCTAAGTACTCATGGAGATGTAAGCTTTCCCACATTCCCAGACTCCCTACCGCGAATATTGAACCATCTGGAAACCAATCGTACTCCTGGTATTGTGGCCAGTGATTGAATGTACCAGCAATGGTATAGTTCCTATAATCAGTGGCATCTCGATAATACAAACTTTCATTGTAAAAATGATAACCAAAACTATCATTTATTTTCAGATTAGGTTGAGAAGCTATATTTTTTTGAGAGAGAATAATTGATTGATTATCTGAAATCCTTTCCATTAGCGTAGGAAGAGGTGAACTTAGCCCAAAACGTGATTCATCAAAAAATGCCGCTTCTGCATATGTATCAGGGTTTACAAAGAAAAATACATAATATTGTGTTCTTGTTTCACTAGGAGAATTAGCTAAGTATGTTTGAGTGACCCTAGAGACTCCTGTGACGTTTTTTACTGCGTTCAGCACGACATCGTCAGAATAGGTTCCAATAATATTTACCTTCAAATCAGCTCCAGAATAGTGATAATAACCCATTTTTGCTGTTTCATCAACAGAAATGGTTAAAGATCCAGAAATGATTGTGTACGAAATAGCTAAGGTTATTAAGATAACTGCTTGACTTGCTGCTTCTCTATGGCGTACTACGTTCCTTAGCGCGAACGCACCAAGTTTTCCTCTCCTTTTCCAGAGTATTTGAGCAATTTTATCGATAAAAATTGGGAATAGCCTAGCAATTAGAAGAATTGTGCCGAAAAATAGAAAGAATGGAGTTGGAACACCCACTATTAAGAAAATTATAGGAAGTAAAGGATTCGATTCTCCAGCTGATCCTATGATATCTCCCAATTCAGTAATCATGAGGTACCCTCCTAAGCCTAAAAGTGTTGCAATTATGTCAAGATAATAACGTTTCCAAAATGAAGAATAACCTACTACTGGAATTATTGATTCCTGAATGGTCATCCGAGTATAACTGATAATAGCTGATAGATTTAGGATAATCGTAATAAGAACAACAAATTGAAATAATAATTGAATCAAACTCGGTGAAACTAATACAGGAATTTCCTGACCAGAAAAATCAAGAAAGTTTACAGATCTTAGGA
>JAEOSP010000586.1 GCA_016840305.1 Candidatus Hodarchaeota archaeon | reverse complement strand
ATTAGAACAAAAATGCCAAAGATTCGGCTCTTATGATGATTTAAAGAAATATAAATGCACAATAGAAGAAATGGAAGAATATGAACCGCACATTAATGAGGGAAATCTGGTTTTTGCTGGAGTGGATTTTAAAGAAATCCTTCATGAGGCTGAAAAGGAAGCAGATGTGATCTTATTTGATGGAGGAAATAATGATTGGAGTTTCTACGATGCAGATCTCACAATTACGATTGCAGATCCTCACCGTCTTGGTCATGAAAAGGCATATTTTCCAGGAGAAGTTAATGTACGAAAATCAGATATCGTGATTATTAATAAAGCAGCAACAGCTCCGCCAGGGAATGTAGAAAAACTCTCTGAAAGTATTAACGAATTAAATCCAAAGGCTAAGATTATAATAGCCAATTCTCCAATCAAAGTGGAATCTCCTGAATTAATCAAAGATAAAGTTGTACTCGTTGTTGAGGATGGACCAACTTTAACACATGGTGAAATGGAATATGGAGCGGGATATATAGCTGCTCAGAAATATAAGGCTAAAAAGATAATCGATCCACGACCATACGCTATAGGAAGCATCAAGTCCACTTATCATAAGTATCCTCATCTAACGAATATTCTTCCAGCAATGGGATATGGTGAAAGACAAATGAAAGAGCTAGAAGATACCATCAATACATCGGACTGCGAAACAGTAGTAATTGGCACTCCAATAGATCTAGGCAGGCTCTTAACAATCAAAAAGCCATCTGTGCGCGTAACTTATGATTTAGATGAGCAAGGTTCCCCCTCCCTAGAAGAAATTGTCAGAAAATTTCTGAAAGAATATCCTGAGTAGATAGGTTTAATTCCAAGTCGCTTTGATCAGGTTATATTGCTATCCAAGGAAGATACTCAATCATACTTGAGTGAAAAGCTCAGTATGTTTCCTGTGTAGAAACCACAACAACATACAAGCCGATTAATGCCAGAACAGCTCCAAGTAGAGCGATTAAAATCCCATAAAATGGTGGATAATCGTTCACAATCATCCATACTGCAAGGATAATACTCCCAACAAATCCTAAACCACCAATAATTGTTGCATTATTTCCTTCATTGTAACCAAAACTTTCACGACTCCCATATCCCATACCAATACCACCTATAACCCCAGTGGCCCAAATAAAAAATAATTCAAAATACTCTGTTCTCGGAAGATCAGTAATTATAAAATCTAACCGTAATGCACCGATAGCAGTGACCAAAATGCTAAAACCAAATATGATTGTACCTATTAACGTGGGTGTTTTCATCTTTAAAGCCTCTGAATGAATTTTTGAACTCTTGCTTTACATTGGACAAAACCTACTTTAAAATTTTTTTATCCGACCTGTTAATATTGAATGATTCGCATTAAACAAAAGAAATATTGCTCACAACCAAAGAAAAAATATAACTACACTCAAAGGTGTATTGAAAGAATAGCAATTAAACAGATACTTACAGGAAACATAATTCATTTTATAATAATCTAAGAAATGGTGAGAATCTAAAAAAAATCGCCAAAATCTTTTTCACATTCAATTATTTTCTCCTTTAATTGGTAAAAAGTTACTTTATTGACGAAAATAAGGGCCCGTGGCTTAGCCTGGATGTAGTTATTGAATTCACATAAGTGAATACGACACTGCTAGAAAGAGTACTGCGCTGCGGTAAGTCATATACTCTATGACTTTGGAGACACGCAGGGGTCATGAGTTCGAATCTCATCGGGCCCGTATCCCTTACTTTCCTTTAAAAACAAAAAATAATAAGGGGAAGAATTAAATTTTTATAGTGGGGAAGGTTAAGAGAATTTTTATTGGAAATCAAAATTAACGGGTTGATAATCGTACATAACTTTGAACATCCTGATTTGTAAGCCTATTTTTGGGATAATATCATGAGTTTTAACATTGAGGAAGGTTTAGTATAGATAAGGACGATTGAACCATAATTTCGTTAAATTTTCCCCTATTTATCTGAAAACATCTCAGGGAAGTAATAATGAGTTCTCTTATAGCGAATATTCGCAATAACTTACATCGGCAGGCAAAGGGAAGAAAACAAAGAGTTAGGTGTATCTCTATTCGGGATATTCGTGATACAGATGAAATTGAACTCGAGATGATGAATAATAATGTTATTGTCCTTTTTTTTAAAGAATTTCGAATTACAAAATCATTAGAAGCAAAAAGATTTCTACAATGTATAAATGCGCTAATTAGACAATATGGATTCGAGATTTTAAATCTAGGAAACCTCGATTATCTATTATTGTTGCCTGAATCCTATCAGATATCGACAGAACCGCAGTATCTATAAGAGTTAATCTTGTTCGTCTAATTCTCTTTGAAGTTCATGCGAACAAACACAGCACTTGTCACAAATATAGCGATAGCCGCTAACATCAAACCCCATAATGCGAAGGTAGGAGGTATAGGATTCGGAAAAGCTCTTTCAAGAAATACTCTGCCTGCTTGTAATTCTATTGGTAAGTATCCAATACGATTAGCAATGAAGACAACATCACTCCAACCAGTCGGTAAACCCTCTGTGTTAATGCTTCCAAAGAATTTTGACGAATCGGTGGAGTTAACGCTCATGATTCTTGAACTTAAGTAAGATCCAGTTCTTTCCAAAGCGATAAATATCTGAGTTTGTGTTAAACTTTCATTCTGAGAGTTCAACAAGGTGACTCCTCCGTGAATAACCTCACCTAATTCAATTGATTGAGCATTATGGTTAGTCCAAGGTTCATAAAAGTTCATGATTCCAATATTACGCCCTAACCACCTTATTGAATTCATAATAAAGTCAGTATTATCAATAAAAAGACTAGAAGATTCATCAAGAGGTTCAATATAGCTATTGTTGAACATATCCACCGAACCAATTGTAAGAATTCTCGCACCATTCTCAAATTCCAATGTAGATGCCAAAGTATTATTTTCTGATATTTTAGCAGTTGAATTTAGCAGTAAAACAGGATTGAAGTAAGTAATGGCTGGGGAAGTATATGTTTCCAACTTTGATTCATTGAAAGAAATACCCAATCCATTAGGATAAATAATTTGAGAAATATTTTGCGAAATTGGAGTTATAGGAGTTGTAAAATCACGGGCGATATTAGAATAAGGAATTACCTTATCTTTATTACTAATCACCTGCTCAGGTATAATACTGCTCGATAAACTGAAAAATAATCCGAAAGTATCTAGAATATCATTAGAATATTCGGTAGATTGGTTCATGTACCCCGTAGCAACTAACATTGAGTTACCATTGTTGATAAAATTCTGAATGTCTTCTATTTCCGTTTCAGTATATGCTATCGTAGGAGCTAATACAACAAGAACATTTATTCTTGAGAGGGATTCGGAGTTAGTATTAGAATCAAGAAAAACAACCTGTGTTGAACTAAAAGTAGTATTAAGTAAAACGGTCAGATTTGTAAGCTGGTTGGTAGAAATATTATTATTGTGCGCCATATCTATACCGATCACAATATCTGATTCAAAAGTGGGAGCAACCGCACCTTTAACCATTATTATGCCAGAATTATTAGTAGTGATTGAGTTCATCGTTAGAAAAACGACTAAAATGAGCAAGGTACAAGTGTTTTTCAGTTTATTCAATGTTTATTCCTCTTACAGATTTTTGCGTGACATCAAGGCTGCGATGTGTTATTTGATGTAATTAGTAGGATTAGAGATATTCTAAAGACATTTGAGGTCAATTTCAACCCCTCTAATTGTCTTTTTTATGTTCTTGGTTGCTATTCCTTTATGTTCAATATATGTTTGTATGTTTAATTATGGAACTACGGTTCTATAGACGTGGAACTCTCCAGCAGTTGGACTATCCCTTTTTATTTTCAAAACATCCCCGATTTTTGCGCCTAAGAATTGAACTGCTGGATCTTCAGCTGAAATCTTTGGAAGTTGATATTTGAATATTGAATATTTCTCCTCCAATTCTTTAACTTCAGAATCAGTAGCAAATTCATGAACAGGAACCAAATAATGTTTGAACAGATTAAAAAATGGAAATTTGATCGAAAAGGTTTCAATACCAGCTGCTTTTGCTTCCTTTTTAGCATAATGGGTATATTTATTCAATGCTAGAAAAAGGGCATGATCGTAGCCTTTTTCCTCGACTTCTTCCCTATATTCTCTTAATTCGCTAACACCAACAACTTCTTTTGAAGGAATTCGAACTATGATTGTCTTCCCACCTGAATCCTTACCTAGAATATCAGTGTACTCCTCATTCTCAACTTCAGAAGTTACATCAAAGCCTCTGGTTGAGAGAATGGATTTAGCACCATCAATAACTCGTTTTTTACGCCCGTTCACAGCTTGTAAACCCCAAAATACAACTCAAGGGGAACTTAAATAGTAGTTATTTTTGTTTTTCTCTTAGGATAACTCCTCCAAACTCAAGATCCGAGAAAATTGATTGGATAAAATTCTCAATATATTCAATAAATAAATACACAGGATTGAAAATGGAAAAACTACCTTTAATGATTCATCTAATACTTGGGAATAATTTTACCCTAATATAAATTGAATATAACGTAAATTTATTTAATAAAAACGCTTATATAAAATTTACGTTATCCGATGGTTTCACTTAGGAATGTTGAGTCGTCACGATACTTTAGAAGTGGACAAAAATTATTACACCTCAAACAATGATTACATTTGTCTGGATTAGCTTGAATTACTCCCTCTGTAAGTTTCAAAGCATTGGTAGGGCAATTATAGGTACATACTCCGCATCCATCACAATGTGTGATGCGAAAAATGGTTTTCACCATATTTCTTGACTTTTTATCAACTATTTCTAATTCTCTAGCGCGCACAATAATTGATCCATCACGAAATACATCGGATTGAGATTTCTCATCATCAACTAAAGATAGGATATCTAAATCCTCATTATAATGTATTTTACCTAATATCGGAAGGAGATTCTCGATTAATTTTAAATCTAGTAGTTGATTTGCCGATAAATAGCTAGAAAATCCTCCTATGGAACAAGGAGAAGGTGAGCTAGTCAAATGAAAAAATAATTGTTGATTCTCTTGTGACATATCTTTTGGTTTGTACAAAATATTCTTTTGTTTCAGTAATACACTAACCTTCGCTGGAAGAATCTTCCATCTCCACAAACCCCATGAGAGATACTCTTTAGGAAATTCAAGGGAAGATTTGATTTCGGATAAGCGGCTGTTTAGCATTTTGAAGAGAGCTGGATGAGAAATTTCGAGCATTGATAAATCAGCAAGAGAAGAAGCGGGGCATAACCAACACCCAATCCGAATATAACCTTGATTGTACAAAGGATTCAGCAAATCTGCTAGATTATTAGATTTTATGTAAAGAAAAACTTCAAACGCACTCCAATCATTAATTGGAGAAGCAGAAATTTGTTTTGGAATCCATGGGTTTTGAGATAGTCTTGGTTCTTG
Organism: Candidatus Hodarchaeota archaeon; assembly: GCA_016840305.1. The sequence continues at coordinate 27,533 of JAEOSP010000586.1, read as the reverse complement.
AGATCTTCCGTATGATTCAAAACGTCTTTTCCCTAGAAAAGTTAGAATTTTATCATCTTCAGGATATTGACTTTCTAATATATTATTCACTGGAGCAAGTTTCGAGGATTTACAACACCAGCGGGAATTACGAGTAGGAGGCCCAAATTGCTCAAATCGTTCCCAAAAATCCCATGATTGATTTTCATTGGTCAAGACCCTTCTATTATAGCTTTTTGAAATTAGATCAATATTTTCTAAAGTTTCGGGAAATTCAAGCCCAGTATCAGCGAAAATTATATCATAGGAAACATCTGATTTTGCAACGAGGTCCAAAGTAACTAAGGAATCTTTACCACCAGAGTAGGCAACGGCAGTATGCTTATACTGAACAGATACTTTTTCAATAAAACCAATGGCTTCATTCTCAATTTCTGATAATGAGATTTTGTTGGCTTGAATGATTTTATGCCATGAAGTGATTTTCCCTCTTTCTATGCTGTTTTGGGACTGCAATTTTCGATACTTTGTCTTGACAGCAACTCCTCTCTTTGAATTTTTCATGGTTTCGTGATCCATTTTAGCTAGTCCAACAGCTATCACTTCTTGCTTACAAATGACAATGACGGGATCATCGATCTGTATTTTTCCATGAACTGATAACACACCTGGAACTAAAACCGAGGCTCCCTTTTGAATTGGTTCTCTAGCTCCAATATCTACATCAATCCAACTAGATGCACTTCTGTGCCAAATTGCCCTAGCCAGAGAGAGCTTAGGTACTATCTCAAAATCTTCCTTTAATGGATTAAAACGAAGGAGGGCGATTACCTCACTATGAAAGAGAATTTCATCCATTCTATCAATATAAGGGACTTTATTTAATAGAAAAACCTGATTATTCAATTTTTCTTCTACTATGTTTGCTGATTCGTTACCAAATTGTTTTTCAACTAATAAAATAATTCTTTTTAAATCACCCTCAAAAGCAGGACGAATATCACCAGGAGGAGTTATATTTACCTTTCTTCCATTTTTTTTACATATACTACACTGACTACGTATCAAAGGAACATTGCATTCGTCACACCAATGCATCCTTACTTTACCTAAATATGGAATTTTCATAATAGCCAACTAATATGCTTGAAATTTTGAAAAAATAGTAAAAAAATAGTAATCTTCTTATTAATACTAATTTGTCCGTTTTTATGCACGTTTACGTCTAATTCGTAAGAGTTTTAAGATAATTCTGAATGAAAAAAGAAGATAAAAATCCAAAAAAAATAAGGTTTAAGAATAAATAATTAATCTAACAAACAGTAAAAAGTCATCATATGAATACATAAGTTACTAGGATAAAAAGCCTATGCCTACTCCTTTTTGTGTTAAATGTGGTACACTAATTACCACTAAAAGATTGGGGCCCGATCGTAGACTCATTTATTGGTGCCCAAATTGTAAAGAGGAAGCTGTAGAAGTAAATAAGAAAGCTTTTCAAGAACAGAGTAATATAAAACACACTGAAAAGGATAAAACACGCATTATAGAAAACGAAGCTCCTCCAATACCTAAAGTAATGACTCAAACTCTCGCAGAACGTAAAAATAAACGTTGTCGTCATCCTAATGCAATTTTTCAAGGTTTTTATCAATTTTCTAGTGGAGATGAAGCTTCTCGAAAGTATTGGTATTGCCCTGATTGTGCGCAAGTCTTTCGATTCTCAGGAAAATCGAAGGTTAAATCCAAAAGGAAGATCATCTATTTGAAGAAAGAAAATCTCTTGGATTAATTCGATCCAAGGAAATTCATTTTTTTGAGAATAAAAAAAAATTAAGGAAATTAAATTTTAAAAGATCTTGAGTTTACTACCAAGCTCTTCAAAAGCATGAAGCCCTTTATCTAATTGTTCTTTTGTTAATGCAGCATTAGCCTGCACGCGTATTCTATCTAATCCTCGAGGAACCATAGGGAATACAATAGGTAACGCAAAAATTCCATAATCACTATTCAATAGGTTTGATGCTTCTTTTGATTTTTTTGGATCTCCAAAGATGATTGGGATTATAGCGGTCGTAGAAGCTTCCGTTATCTCATGATTATAGCCCATATCAATTATACCCTTTTTAAAATAGTTTATGTTATCCCATAATCGCTTAACTAAATCGGTTTCTTCGTTTTCTATCAAATCCAGAGCCTTAATTGAAGCTGCTGCAGTAGCAGGCGGATGACTACCCGAAAGCAAATAAGAACGTGTTTTATTTCTGCACCAAGTTACCAAGTCTTTGGACCCAACTATCGAACCTCCCATTGTGCCAAAAGCTTTTGAAAAAGTACCCATCTCAATATGAACCTTACCCTGTAGGTTATAGTGGTCAACAAGTCCTTTTCCTGAGTAATTACGGCCCAGAACTCCATCTCCATGAGCATCATCAACATAAATCATTGCACCGTATGGGGAAGAAATCTGGTAAATCTCATCCAATTTTGCTGCATCACCATCCATCGAGAAAACCCCATCAGTGATTAAAAGTATCCTCCTTGGGTTCTTTTTATCAAGCTGTGTGATAACTTTTTCCAGATCACCCATGTCATTGTGCTTATAGACAGCTCTCTGAGCTTTAGATAGTCGAACACCGTCAATGATTGATCCATGGTTTAGCTCATCCGAAAGTATGATATCTTCCTTACTTGGAGCTAATTGGGGGATGATTCCCTCATTTGCTGTAAATCCTGCTGAAGTAATGAATCCTGCTTCTTGTTCTTTAAACCTCGCAAGACGTTTTTCCCATTGTTCATGAAGATCCATATTACCTGCAATCGCCCGTACGGAACCTGATCCAACACCATGTGTTTTAATCGCCTCAAGAGCCGCTTCTTTCATTTTCGGATGATTGCTTAAGCCAAGATAATTATTGGAGCACAGCATAATCATCTTTTTTCCCTCAACGTTGCAAATGGTATCAGAAGGCCCTTCTAAGGTCTGATGAACCCATTCACGACCAGCTTTTCGAATTTCTTCCATTTCTTCTGCCAGAAAACTGTTAGGATCGCGTATCATTGATTATCACCTAATAACAGAAGGTAAGAAGGAGAGCCTTTTTTTAAATTTTCCCCCTCTTTCAATCAGAAATAAGTCTATACTTGATTCTAGAGAATCGTTATTATGGAAAAAACATTTGTGGATTATAAGAAGTAATAATGAATAAACTAAATCTCTAAATTAGAGAAATTTGATAACTCAAGGACTCTATCAACATTTTTATTACGAAAAATGCCGTTATCTCCGTTGAATCAAACATTGGATTATATTCAACAATATCCCAACTGAAACGTTTCTGGGGTGGAAGCCCATTGAATATTCCAGATAGTAATGAAATAAGTTCCTTCGTTGAGAGACCACACGCAACAGGATTACCTACTCCTGGGGCAAAACTCGGATCAAGGACATCTAAATCAATTGATATATGAAAATAGTTGTGCTTGTTAGCTAATTTCTGAGTCAAGACTGTTCCAAACTCAAATAAATCTTTTTGAGATTGAAGGGAGGTTGAAGTAAATGAATGAATATCATGAAGCTTAGCGTAAGCAACCTGGATTGATGAAAAATCTCTATATCCCAATAGAGTCGCTCCTGAAAATGATTCACCTTCTGATAATCTCCGTAATGTGCATGCATGAGATAAACGCGATTCTTTAACCTCATCATACAAATCCATATGTGCATCTATGTAGATGTAATGTACAGAAGTGTTTGTTTGCTCGAAAGCTTTACCTACTCCAATTGTAGTACTATGGTCTCCTCCAAGAATTAGAAATGGTTTTTTAAATCCAATAAAATCCTCTATGCCCTCAGAAACAAGTTTCAAACTCTTGTGTATATCTGTGGGAATAACACCGATGTTGCCCCAATCTTTTATTCTGAAGTATTTTGATAAATCCTTTCCAGTCTCTGAAAAACACTCAAAGTTATCTGTTCGCATGATGTTTCGCAAAAAATCAGGTGCAAGTCTTGATCCTTGCCGATAAGATGAAGAAATATCTAATGGAATACCAAGCATGTTATAATTAGAAGAATTATCCTCCCATTTCTCCTTGATAATCCCACAGAATAATTCTGGATTATGACATACAAAATCTAAATTTTTCAAAGTAAACCACGTCGAAAAAAATCAAAAAGACACATAATAAATACCATTTGCATCATTTTTGAAGCAATGTTGAAATCGATTTTACTAAGAAGTAAACGCTTCTATTAAAATATAGTTGTTAAGAGTGTAAGAATAAATGTTAGAATGAAGGAAGTTCAAACATGAAGTTTCATAAGATGAAACAGGTAGATATTCGACCAAATATGTCGGTAGATGAATTATTAACCTCAATGAAAGATGGAGGGTTTACCTGTAAAAAAGTAGCTCTAGCTACGGATCTTCTTCTTGAAATGATACAAGATAAGGAATGTAACATCTTTCTTGGACTTGCAGGAGCTCTCATACCAGGAGGAATGAGAAAAATTTTGCTCACTATGATCCAAAAGAAAATGGTTGATTGTATCATAACAACTGGAGCTAATTTAAGCCATGATTTATTGGAAACGTCAGGTGGATCACATTTTCATGGAAATAGTGAAATAGATGAGGTTTTGTTAAAAGAAAAGAACATGAGTAGAATTTTCGATACTTTCATACCCTATGAATCATTTATTAAATTTGAAGAGCTTATGCAAAAAACCCTAGAAAACATACCCGATGAACCAATGAGCACAAGAAAATTCATTTACGAAATAGGAAGACATATTAAAGATTCTAATTCTATTGTAAGAGCAGCTTTTTTGAATAAAATACCGATATTCACACCATCATTTGCTGATAGTATGTTGGGGGTTCAATCCTGGTTGTTTTCTCAAATAAAACCTCTTCATATTGATGTATTAAAAGATCACTCAGAATTTTCATCTATAATTTATGAATCAAAAAAAATGGGGGCTTTAATACTCGGAGGAGGAGTTCCAAAGCATTTCATTATGAATGGGTCTCAATTACATGATGGACTAAGTTATGCTATTCAAATTACTATGGATAGACCAGAACACGGAGGAGTAAGTGGTGCATCAATAAAAGAAGCTATCTCATGGGGAAAAGTAACATCTGACGCAAAATATTTAGATATAATGGGAGATGTGACATTGGTACTTCCTCTTTTGATATCAGGGGTTTTATCTAGACAATAATTTCAGGAATACAAGAGCAATGTTGAAGGAAGTTCATCTCGGTATCGACGATACGGATTCTCATGAGGGGATGTGTACAACCTTTTTAGCAACTTTGATTGTTGATCTATTAATTGAGTATTCTGTTAGATTCTTGGATTTTCCTAAGCTAATTCGATTGAATCCCAATATTCCATATAAAACGAGAGGGAATGGTGCTGTTTCAATTAGTTTTATCACCTCTACCGAGAATATAGACGAAATCTGGAATCAAAGTAAGAAACTTGTCTTAAAATACTCAGATATTGCTGCGATAGATACAGATCCAGGTTTGGTAATGTTAATTGGAAAACCTACAAAATCTTTACGAAAACTCTACAAAGAAGCATTATATCAGGTAATTACTATCGAATACGTTAAGAAACTACTATCCTCCAAGTTTTCTGGAAAATTTTTTCATATAAAAAAAGGTAGGGGGCTTATAGGTGCGTGTGCAGCCATAGGAGCAGATATTTGGGAAGATTACACTTATGAGTTTATTGCTTATAGGAATCTGGCAAAAAAGAGCTCAACACGTCATGTAAATGTGGATTCAGTAATAGCTGCTGATAAATCAATTCCTCTTTCGTTTGGTAATTTTGATTATGAAAATAACGAACTGATGATTACCCCTCATGGTTCAGATCCAGTTTACGTTGGAATAAGGGGAGATACTACTCATTCAATTCTTGAGATGTGGAGAAAAATCGAATTCAACGAAGAAATAATATCGGTAATGATATTTAGAAGTAATCAACATACTCAACCTCATTTTCCAAAAGAAATACCTGGGAAATTACTAAAACCGTATACTTCGGTGAAAGTTCGAGGAACTGTGATAAAGGAGCCATATGTCATTCCAGGTGGTCACGTATTATTCTCAATTATCTCAGATGAGAGAATAATTAATTGTGCTGCATATGAACCGACTAAAAAGTTCAGAAAAATTGTCAGGGAATTAAAAAAAGGGGATAAGATCCTAGTATTTGGAGGTGTAAGACCACCCTCTGAAAAATTCGAAATTACAATAAATCTAGAGCAAATAATTATTCTAGGTTTTAGGGATCACAGAATACGAATCACCTTAAAGTGTCCAAATTGTGAAACAGCGTTGAAATCACAGGGAAAAAATCAAGGTTTGATGTGTAAGAAATGTAATTTCACAACTAATGAGAAAAAGCTGATTTTTCAAAATGAAAGACGTCGCTTACGTACGAATATCCGATATGTGATTCCTGTATGCGCTCAACGTCATCTTACCAAACCTCACATACGAGAAATTAATATGAAATCCTTTATTTCCTCGGAAATTGAGTTTGGTGAAGCTTTTTCAAAGTTTCTTAATGAAAGAGGAAAATTAACTGATCATTCCAAAATTTGAAATGAGTAACGATGTCAAAAACTCCAGCAATTCAAGCATTATTTGATGAGGCTTGGGATGAATGGAAACATGGGCATGATACTAAAGCTGCTGAAATTTGGTACACCCTCCTTAAAAGGTGCAAAGATGAACATATAACGGCCTCAGCTGTAGATGCATTGAATTATCTTGCAATGTATGAAAGAATTTGGGAAGGAAGAATAGAAGCTGATATAGATATTGAAAGAAATATAGAGAAAGCTGAAAGCATTAATTACGTAAAAGGAAAGGCTGATTCACTAATTGAACTTGCTTTAAGAGCCAAAACTTCTAAAGACACACTAGATAAATTTCAATCAGCACGAGAAATTTATAACAGTCTTCAGAATAAACATGGAATAATAAAACTTAACTATTCATATGGTATGTATTTAATTAAACGTGGTATCGAAAAATTCGGTCATATTTTTAATCAATTCCAAATTGCACTTCAGTACGCAATTGAAACGAATGATAATTATTATAAAGCACAAATTCATCACGGTATTGGAGAAGCTTTTCTCCGTTTAGGAAATTTAGATGAAGCAAGTCATCACTTCGAGATTTCCCTTCAAATTTTCCAGTATCTTAAGAACGAGAGAAAAATTCTTGAAGTATTAGTTTCTAAAGCAGATATCGAAGCCCAAAAAGACTCTATTGACTCTTCTGATAAAATAGAATCACTTTACCATGAATTTGAGGTGAGAATTGGAGAAAGAAATGAAAAAATTCCTCTTTCAGATCTTTTCAACCACTTATCAAGATTTTGTGATCTTTTTATTGACTCAGAGAACTACAAAAAAGCAAATTTACTCGTAATTGATTTGGAAAGAATACTGAGACAAACAAATGTAAACTCAAGATTATACTTCCAAGGAAAGATGTCTCTAGCTTTAATAAAAGGAAATATTCAATTGAAATTGCTGAATCTTTCAAAAGCAGGTGATCTTTACCAATATATCATACGAAGGAAATCGGAAGCAGAAATAAAAGACTTATATGGCGCATTAATTAGCTTAGCAATAATTTCTCTTTATAAATATAGAATCTTTTTTGATACAATTCATTTAACGAATGCTCAAGAGTTAATACGCGAAGCTATTCATCTATCGGAGAAAACTGATCATTTACGAGGTTATTTACGAGCAAGTATGGTAGAAGTCTCCTTGAGGATGTCTGTAGGAGATATGGATGAGATAGATGAGATGGAAGAAATAATTCAAACAGCAAGAAAAAAAGGGCTCCTCACAGAGGCAAGACGGGCTCAAAAAGAAATCTCGAGATTTAAACGTATTATTACGACACGAAAGGATGAACCAGGAGATAGATCTGTAGAAAAAGTCCTCCGATATGCATTAGAAGCAAAAAAACTGGTTTGGAACAATTGAGAGGCTCTGCGATATCGAGCTATAAAAGTACATAAAACTCGATAATGAAAACGTTGATTTAGTTTAGAAATAAAGGTTATTAATCACTTTCCTTAAAAAGGAAATATTGAAGGCTTATTTATGCTTTTTCTTGAAAATATCAGTATATTTTTTGTTGAAATGATAAACGCGTCTCTTACCGTTTTAGATTCATTTCCCCCCTCCGAACCTCCCCTCGCATCGATATTCATATTGATAATTTCGTTTTTCATCTCACTTAGTTCGACCTTAGTGTCAAGATATATGATCGATGTAGACAGATTGGCAGTATTAACCAGAGAAACAAAAAAACATAACAAACTCCGTATGCAGAGTATGAAAACTGCTGATACGAAATTAAAACTAAAATACGAGAAAAATGCAGACAAAATGAAAAAATTGCAGTCAGAGTTAACAATGATGCGTATGAAGCCTTTATTGATCACAATGTTACCATTAATGTTATTCTTTGTAGTATTTTCTGGTTTATATAGACCCACAATATCAGATATAGGAGAAGTTACCGCTGGAAGGCTTCCTGCTGTGATTCCTTATAATTTACCAACAGATTTTATACTACATATAGGTAATAACACATTCGTTAAAGGATGGGGTGATGTATTTGTCCCAGATTACATTTGGTGGTATTTCGGAGGAAGTATAACTTTCGGTTCGATCTTTCAAAAATTAGCTGGTTTACAGCCTGATTAATAATTCTGGTGAGCTAGATTATGACAAAAAATATCATGAAGAAAAAAAGCCCAGGGGCAAAATTACTTATTCATAAGACTAAAAAGAAAGCTTCTTCAGCTAGATGTAAAATTTGTGGCATTCCACTAAATACAAACAAAAAAACTAACACAAAAAGTGGTAAAAGAGTTGCTAGACCTCTTAGCGGAGAACTGTGTCACGCATGTCTAAAATCCTCAATACAAATGGCATAATTGTATTTTTTCATGGTAATTGTTGGTGAATTGGGATTGAGTTCAGGAAAAAGAAAGAAAAAGATAGCTTGTAAAAAATGTGGAACCGAAATAAATCCAGCAGTAACCCCTCCTCTAAAGACATGGCAATTAGTTAGTCCAATGCCCGATAAGGAAGGTAGGGTTACCTTAACAATAATGGGTTCATTTCGTTGTCCAGAATGTAATGCTTCTGTTCGTGCTTCGATTAAAAAAATCAAAGGAGATGAAATGGGAAGTGGTACCTCAAAAAAAGAGCTTCTGACTCAAGCAGTGAAATTAATCCAAGAACCTACACCAATTGAAGAAATCGAGATTGATGGAATTTCATCAAAAGCAGTTGGTAAAGCAATTGAGATGTTGATCGTTCAAAAAGTTTTGAAGGGAAAGGTTGTTGATGGAACTTTTCATCCCGAGTGAGATTCTTTATTGATTGAATTGTTTTGTAATACTTCCCTAAGAAACATTGTCGCATAAGAACCTTTAGTTAGATTAAATTCTATTTGTAATACATTTTTCTTTGAATCGGATGATGTAAAATTTAAATTGGTCGGTTTTACGATCGCAAAACGGTCAATTCCTTTGGTTCTTAACATTTTATGCTTATGTTTGAAAGAATTTAAATTGAGATTATCTTTATTGAGTAGTTCCTTTAAAAACATCCTCGATTCCTCATTTAGAGGAGAATAATCGGTTGAATAACCTACTAAGGGAATTTTGGTTTCAGGCAGTAGGGGATACTTACTCATATGAAGATTTTGCAGGGTAATATTGAATAGATATGATTGATATGCAGAGATTGCTAATCTCAAATAGTATTGAGGTAAGGATGAAATAACTCTCTCTGGAGATTTTCTTTGTACGAGGCCTTTTATCATAGTTCTCTCAAAAGAATAAGATTTGGGATACTCTTTCAAAATATTAGAAGGATTTTCGCCATTAAGATACCGTTCTCGCAATTTAGTAATCTTTTCATTCTCAAAATTGCTAACATTTCCCAAATAAGTGTCGATTGCATCAGAATATTTCTCTTGTAGCAGATACCGCCCTACAATATGCATAATTGGTCTCTTTGAACCAAACCTTTGGAGTCCAAAAAAATTCAGAAAACCTCTATCTAAGGCTTCTCTATGTAATCTTACTAACTGTTCATTCTCCACTCTTTCTGAAATATCACGAATGATTATCTGAAATTGATTTCCAGTTAAACTACCTAAGCTAATCGAGAATTTTCTTCGAATAGGATTAATAATTCTGAGATTAGGGATATTTATTTTCTCCAAGCAGTTCTTCTGTAATCCCCAAACAGAAATTCGTTGTAAACTCACTGCTTGTGCATCTTTCAAACCTGCGAAACCAAAATCCTTCTCTTGTAGAAGACAGACTGCTGCGATTTTCTTCAGTGCAGAATATGTATCTAAGCCTCGCTTCCAAAGGACAAAATGAGTATACATCCCTCCAACATCAGATCCTATCTCGGATCCATCAACAATAACTTTTCCATCAGGAAGAATTTCCCTAACAATAAAGTCTTCAGGAAGTTGTTTGATAGTTCCCTGAATCCTTTTAAAGTTTAATAAATACCCTTTAATCCCTGTAGATTCCTCTAAGTTAGAAACTGAATTCATTTCTACTCAGAAAAAATTATCATAATCGCCAGAATCAATTGCTTCAATTATACGTTTAGGTTCTTCATCTTCTACGGTTAAACCTATTGATACGCAAGTCCCGACAGCTTCTTTTACAGCTGCTCGTAAATCAATTGCTAGCATCTTGTTGTGTTTCATTTTGGCAACTTTAACGCATTGTTCAAAGGTTATGTTTCCAATTTTCTCGCTATTTGGAGTTCCACTTCCCTTCTCAACACCTGCTTCACTTAATAATAAGGAAGAGGTTGGAGGAACACCAACGGTAATTGTAAAATTCCGAGAATCGTCTACCTCAATTTTAACAGGAACTTTCATCCCTTTGAAGGTTTCAGTTTGTTTGTTGATTTCATCTATAACAGCTTTAATATTTACACCTAGAGGGCCTAAACTAGGTCCGAGAGGAGGACCAGGTGTTGCTTGCCCTGCATCGACTAATGCTTCAACAGTTTTCGCCATTTTGTTCACTACTTCTGTTTATTATTAAGTAAAGCACTTTTTAGTTAATTCAGCTACTATGCTCACTATCTAGGGGTGTTTTTATCTACAAATTAAGACTTATTATGACAAACCAAATGCTTTCTTTTAGAAGGGTAGATCAAAAAGTAACAAAAGCAGGCTAAATATTCAGCTGAATTTCTGTTTATACTTCATAGAAGTGTAAGAGACACACAAGCTCTCCTTTCTGGCATTAATAGTAAATGACTGATTGAAAAACAAAGTGAAAACACACAAAAAATAAGGCGAAAAAACCTAGAATCAGTTTAAAATATTAAACAAACAATATTTAACAGGTTTTTATAATGTCTTATTCACCAAATCAACTGGAAGAGGCAATATCCAAAGCAAAAACTCTAAGTGAAAAAAGAAAACAACGAAAATTTACAGAAACTATGGAAATTTCCGTTGGCTTACGGGATATTGATTTAAAAGATCCTTCTAACCGAATTAATACTGAAACATTGGTACCAAATGATTTGGGAGGTAACCTTAGTGTTGCCGTCTTCGCTGACGGAGATCTCTCAACAAAATCGAAAGAAGCAGGAATTACAGTCTTCGGTAAACAGGATATTGAACAAATTGCAAAAGAACCGAAACAAGCTAAAAAAATGGCGAATCAGTTCTCATTTTTCCTTGCAGAACCCCAAATGATGGGGACTGTTGCTAGGTTTCTGGGAAAGATCTTGGGACCTCGTGGAAAAATGCCTACACCTATACCCCCAAGGGTCGAAATAGATAAATTTGTACAACGCTATAACCGAACGGTAAAATTACGACTAAAAACTACACCTGTGATAAATGCTAAGATAGGTAAGGCTAACTTGGATAATAACCAATTAACTGAGAATGCCACTGCGATTGTTCAAACGCTGATAGGAAAACTTCCCAAAGGAACGACTCAAATTAAATCAATTTCTTTCAAAACTACCATGGGTCCTTCGGCAAAAGCCGAGAAAAACTAAGGAGAAAGAATGATGGCAAGAAACAAACCTTTCCCAAAAAAAATTAGACTGGGAAAGAAAGGAAAATCAAATCAAACAGTACCAACTTGGGTAATAATGAGAACATCAAGACGCGTAACCAATCATCCAAAGAAAAGACAGTGGCGTCATACAAAAATTAAACCTTGAGGCGAGACTAAATGAGTGAATCTCCAGATGAATCCATAATAGAAGAAAGAATATATACCGTACCGTTTAGCAAATTGGTTTATGGACGGAAAATCCCACGGAAACAACGAGCACCCCGAGCTATGCGTTATTTGAGGTCTTTTATACAAAGACACCTTCGCTGTGAAACCATTATTTTGACAGCTGAAGTGAACGAATTCATGTGGACTCGTGGTATTCAACACCCACCAAGACGAATTCGGATAAGAGCTGTAAAAACTGAAGACGACATAGTTACAGTGTTTCTTGCATAAATCCAAGTAATATCTAAAGGACTCAGAATATAATAACCTTAAGACTTCACGGAGTCCAATATAATGGAAATAGAATTTGCAGATTTAAACGGTAATATACATATCGGTGTTACCATTTATAATACAGAGAGCTTTGCCTTGGTTCCCGTCGAGGCACCAAAATCCTTAATCGACTTAATATCAAACACATTGGATGTTGAAGTCATCAAAGTACCGGAAAGGATTATTGGTACTCTGGTTACGGGAAATTCGAATGGTTTAGTTATTTCGAATGTATTAAGTCAAGAAGTAATGGAACAAATAGAAACAACAGGGTTACCAATTTATCAGGCTCCAGAATTCTTTGCGTTCGGTAATGTAGCTTTAGTCAACGATTACGGAGGTTTGATTTCTCCGATAATTCCACCAGCAATCCGTGAAAAAATGCAATCTATTCTCAAGGTTCCATTAATAACAAGGACTTTAGGGAATTCAGATTTGGTTGGAAGTCTTGTTTTTGTGACGAATTATGGTGGATTATTAACTCCACAAGCTAATGAAGAAGAAATTACCTTTACGAAGCATACGTTGAATTTACAGGAAATTGGGATAGGTAGTATAAATAAAGGATCAGATTTTATTGCATCAGGAATCATTGGGAATACAAAAGGGATGCTGATTGGAAGTGAAACGACAGGAATTGAAATTATGGAGATAACCCGTTGTTTCTCACCTTAGTACAATATATACTTTATCTCGAAATAACTTGAAAAAAAATTAAAGAGTTAACCAAATCAATCTTAGATTGTAAGAATTAAAATAATAGGTGTATTAATATGTCTAATGAAAAATCAGTCAAAATCTTCCGTATCTCTGGGTCATTCAAAAAGAGGCGGGAAACCACCTCGTTTTCAAGAGAGTTCTTAGCATTAACAGAAGAAAATGCAAAAGATAAACTATTTTCTCACCTTGGAAGTAAAAATAGAATTAAAAGAGGTCAGATAAAAATAAAATCTGTAACTCAAGTCCCATTTGCAGATGTAACGGATCCTTTAATTGAGAAAATTATTAGTAATGATTTTAAGATCCCATTTGAGGAATAAGTATGTCTACTCTTAATGTGCCTCCAGAAACAATGAATCGTGTTCAGGTTCTTCAAGCTGAAATTGAGCAGCTTCAAGCAAGCTTATCAGCGATTGAGCAACAAATCTCACTCATTTCAAGAGCGATGAACTCATTAGAGAGCGCATTAGTAACTCAAAGGGAGCTCAAAAACAAGAAAACTGGTGACGATGTTTTAATCCCCATTGGAGGATCAAATCTTGTTCTTTGTACAATTAAAGATCCTGAAAATATTTTTCTATCACTCGGATCAGGTGTAACAAAACGCACGACGCTTGCAGAAGCAATCACCAGGAATAATCAGCAACTTGAAAGCCTCAAATCAAATATTGAAAATTTTCAATCTCAATTCACACAATTTTCCCAAATGGTAAATGTAAGAAGACAAGAACTAATACAAATCGCTCAGCAGTACCAACTGGTGTAATTAAGAGAAATTCGCTAGGAAAACTATTGATTAATTTCATGATGTAAGAGGAGTATCTAGGATGTCTTCACTTAGGAAAGGGGTTGGATCGTTAAGAAAGAAATTATCCACCTACGAAATCAATGAGAAGAATATCAAGGATGCTATTCGTGATTTCAGGAGATTATTAATTTCTAACGATGTGTCAATTGATGTAGCGGAGCAGATTTCGAAAAAATTAACAAAAAACATGATGGGTAAACGAGCTCAAAGGTTCAGTGACCTCTCAAAGCTGTTACTTGAGATGGCAAATCCTATATTACTAGATATCATATCACCGAAACAAAAAATTAATTTGATTGAAGAAATTGTTGAGAAAAGAAAAAAAGGGGATGTAGTTCGATCTAAAAATCCAATAGTAATTCTTTTCTTAGGAATTAACGGTACTGGGAAAACAACATCAATTGCAAAATTAGCATATAGATTTAAGAAGAAGAAATTACGAGTTATTTTAGCAGCGAGTGATACCTTTCGTTCAGGAGCACAAGAACAACTTAAATCACACGCAAACACAATTGGGGTAAAAATCATTACAGGGAAGTATGGAAGTGATTCAGCTGCGGTTGCTTTCGATGCAATTGCTCATGCTAAAGCTAAATACTCAGATGTAGTTATAGTTGACACCTCTGGCCGAATGGCAATTAATAAAGACTTAATGGAAGAAATGAAAAAGATAAAGAGAATTACCAATCCTGATTATACGATTCTCGTCGTAGATGCTCTTGCAGGAAATGACGCAACAAAACAAGCAGTAGAATTCCATAAAGCAATTACAATTGACGGAGTCATTCTAGCAAAAATGGATGCAGATGCAAAAGGTGGAGCGTTGATATCCGTAACTTATGCAACAGAAGGAGTACCAATTTTATTTCTAGGAACAGGTCAAAAATACGATGATTTGGATCTCTTTGATCCTGAATTATATCTTAAGAAACTCCTTAAATGAGTCGAATATTCCCAAGTTGATAAAATTAATTTTCGAACTGAATTTTTGAACCTTTTTGGGATATTGTGTCCTTTAACTTCTCTGCCTGGGCTTTTGCTTTCGCAAACAAAAGCTCAACATTATTTTCTGTAGGATAATTTAGTTCAATAGATAATCCAATTGACTGTCGAATAGCATTGCCTAATAGTAGAGGTATAGTTTCTTCAGTGTAGTATGAAACCTTTGGGTCCATCGCTAAAGCAAGAGCATTCATGTAAGCCTGCTGTAAATCACTGATTATCTTATCTTCATCAACTTGAAGTGTTTTTCCGTCAATAATTACCCCATTGTCAAGAACTTGAGATAGTTGTAAGCTTACGCTAAATGGTAGGATATTAAGCCTTGTAAGAACTGCAGCATGGCTTTCAGAGACATTATCTCCTATAGAAAGCACTTTAGCTGTTTTTGTGATTCGGATTTTTCCCTTTTCAATTCGTGTTTGCAACCCTATTGAACCCAATTCACTAATAATTGGACCAGGATCAAGATTTGTAAGCCCTTCAGGGATATATACATCCACAGTGGAAATTTGTCCTGTTTTAGCAGGCGCAGGGACTTTATTTTTATTTAAATAATGCTGAAGCTTAAAAGGATTCGTATTTGAAAAAATCAAGGCACAAGATCCAGAAATATGAGATACTAAAGACTGGAGATCTTTCTTAGCAGCATTTTTTGCTGTTTTTTCTAAAGCTACAGCCTTCAGAGTGTTTTTTGCCACCTTAATCGTAGCTTTAATCTCTCCAGATCGTAATGAAGCTCTGATTCCTTGAAGAGCGCTTGAACTAATACCACTAAGATCTGTGATGCCTATAACAGAATTTTCCTCAGCTAACTTTGTTATAGTATCGATTTGAGCTTCTTTACGAGTTAAAGCACTTTTTGGTTTTGAAACTGAAATAGCCATGATATTCATAACACTTCCTAATATTAAGCGATCAGAGCTTGAATTTGCTAGACTCTCAGTGAAAGTCTTCCTTGTCGAGGCTTTCTTTTTTCTGGATTAATAAGTTAGGCTACAACTGAGTAGTGCAATTAAAATTCATCCTCGCCTGATTCATCTTCCTCGATTGCTTGTATTAATCTTACAGAATCAGCATGCAATACTATTGGAATAGTAACACTACTTGTTAACAGATCTACTGTAATTTCTTCACGGGCCTGATAAATTGAAGAAATTCTTGCTTGGCTTCCTTTGAATGGTCCTTCAGTGATTTCTACTATATCACCTGGTTTAAGTCCTTCTATTACAGGAGTTGGAACTAATTGATTTTCTAATTCAGAAATTGGTACTCTACCTAATTGTTTACTTACGTAATGAGCATTTTCGATGACTTTCAAAATGTCCTGAATATTACCTTCTATGAATAGGTAGCCCTGTATTTCTGTAACAAGAACAGAAGTAATGTCGAATTTATGAACCTCTGCAAATTGAGCTATCCCTTCAGCAGCATTAAATTCTTGCCCTTTTTTTACCTTATAACAGTAGATTCCACGTTTCTCTAACATTCTGATCACTTTCTTGTTTATCATTGATTGTTCTAAAACCAGAACGTTTCTAAAGTTCACGACCAAGAATTACAAAGATAATGAATCTAATTAAGAAGGCAATCAAGCCTAATATCGCCATTCCAGCTGCGGTTATTTTAATGACCAAAAAAACTTCTGATCTATCAGGTTTTTTTGCTAATCTTAAGATCCTTAAAGCTTTTTTATAAAAACTTGATGACCCCATTCTGCTACTTTCGATTCCCAATTAATTACACCTTGCCTAGTAAGTACTATCTGCTAACACTATCTGGGGTTTTATTGTTAACGACATCAGTTCCTGTAATAATAATTTAAAGGCATAAGATATCGCTATTTTATATATCCCAGTATCCACATTCCCACATACACTACAATATGTTTGATCTTTCTTTCGATCCCATGTAGCAATTATACCACAGTTCTCGCAAATAAAGATCTCAGTTTTATCAGATTCTTCGAGTAAACGTTCTTTCAGCAATAATGCTGCCCCATGCCCAATTAAACAATCCCTTTCCATCTCTCCAAATCTAAGCCCTCCTTCTCTTGCACGCCCTTCAGTTGGCTGTCTTGTCAAAATTTGGATAGGTCCACGTGCACGAGCATGAATTTTATCCGCTACTAGATGATGCAGCTTCTGGTAATAGGTTGGTCCAATGAAGATACGAGCAGGCAGTTTTTGTCCATTCATTCCATCATACATAACTGATTCTGCGTATGGATGAAAACCAAGTTGTCTAAGATTCTCTGCAATATCTTCAGGGTCAGGAGATTCGAATAGAGTTGCATCAATTTGTTTTCCATTATAACAGGCTACAATAGCACTCATACATTCAATTATTTGACCAACTGTCATTCGACTTGGTATTGCATGAGGATTAATAATAAGGTCAGGGACTATTCCATCCTCAGTGAAAGGCATATCGCTCTGAGGTACTATATATCCGATGATACCTTTCTGACCATGTCGAGAGGCAAACTTATCACCTAACTCAGGGACTCTCTGATCTCGCACCTTAATTTTAACTAAAGTGCTTCCTTCGGAAGTTTCAGTAAGAATCACAGCGTCTACTATTCCTTTTTCTCCATGACGAATGGCTAGACTAGTTTCTCTACGCTGAGGAGTTGTAGATTCGAAAGATTCAAGTTCAATATATTCTTCCAAGAACCGTGGACGAGAAGTGCGGCCTACTAATATATCTCCTCCACCTACTTCAATCTCTGGTTCAATAATACCATCCACTTCGCTTAAATGACGATAGACTTCTTTTGCCCGATATCCCCGAACACCCTTTTGGGGAATTTCAAAACGATCCTCTTGACCTCCGAGGTATTTTTTCTCTTCACCTACATATGATCGGAAGAAATGGCTTCGGGCAAGTCCTCTCTGCACACTAGCTCGATTAAGTATAATAGCATCTTCAATATTATATCCTTGGAAACTAAGGATAGCTACAATAAAATTCTGTCCTGCAGGTCGATCATTAAATCCAATAACCTCCATCGGTTTACTACCCACAAGTGGAATTTGTGGAGCTTGGAGTATATGAGCCCGTCTATCAGTTCTGAAATAGAAATTCGAGGCATAAAGTCCTAACGCTTGTTTTGTCATGCCTGCTTCATATGTATTACGAGGGGATTGATTATGTTCAGCAAATGGAATAATTGAAGCGCATATTCCCAATATTGCTGAAGGTGAAATTTCGACATGTGTGTGATTTGGCCCTATTTCATCAAACGTCATTGCAATAAATGAATTTTCTTCTTCTTCAGCATCAAGAAATTCTATTACACCCTCTCTTAATAATTCAGAAAATTTCATATCCCCTTTTCGAAGTTTCTCAATATGGCCCATCTTTAATCGAGAAATGGCGGGCTTGTCAGAGCCACTACTATCTTGATCCAAAATTATAAGAGGTCGACGTACACGTCCTTCGTCAGTATTTATAGAAATGACTTGATTGTCTTCAAAATAAGCTAAGTTTATTTCATGATACAGTTTATTTGTCCTACGTGCATTTCTGATTGCTAAGAAAGTTTCATACGGGTCATTAGTTGTAGCAACAAGATTACCATTCAATAAAATCTGATTTCCTTGGTGATCAATACCTTCAGTAACAGATTGAACCTTGCAATGTTGGAATATGAACTCGAGTACGGGTTCCTCTGGAGTACCTATTGAAATATAAGCCTGCATGGCAAGATTCTTAACTAGTCCACAGTTCGGGCCTTCAGGGGTTTCATTTGGACATATTTTTCCCCAATGAGTCGCGTGTAAATCTCGAGCTTCAAAATGGGCTTGACTTCGTATTAGTGGGCTAATTACACGTCGTAAATGGCTATATGTAGACATATAGTTTGTACGATCTAACAATTGAGAAACGCCTGCTTTCCCTCCAACCCAATTTCCAGTTGCCAGTGCATGTCGAATCCTTTCAGTTATGACATCAGCTCTCATTGCAACCCTTAGATTAGGTAATTTTCCTCTCCTTGCCCCTTTCTCTAATTGATACTTAATATCACGATATAAAGAATGAAAAGCAACGCGAAAGAGGCTTGTGAGCATTTCACCTGCTAATTTCAATCTTTTATTTGCGTAATGATCTTTATCATCAGGATCAATTAACTGAAGATTTAGTTTAATGACCTTCAAAGCCATTTGGGCAAGGTATAAGGCCTTTTGTTGACGGAATTCATTAGTTTTTCCCACATGAGGTAGTAAGTAATTATCCAAGACTTGCTTCGCTCTTAAAATCCGATACTGTCTTGTTTGTCCAACTGCAACACGTTTACCTATAAAATCTAATGCTTCTTCTTGATCTACAATTTCTGCTGCCTCTCGTAAAGTTGGTAGAAGCTCTTGAATAAGTTCAGGATCATTACTAACCAAATTTGCAATATCACGATCAATGGTCACTCCTAAGGCTTTAATCAGGACAGCAAGCGGAAGAGGTCGTGGAACACTAAAGAAATTTACCAATAATCTACCATCTTTCCTCCTCTGGACAGACACTAAGGATCGGAAACCTGCAACAGTACTAAAAACTTTAGCTACCGCAGTCGTGGAGGATCCTTTTCTACCTTCATCGACAAGAACACGATTTGATACAAGGTATTCTTGAGTAACAATAACTCGCTCGGAACCATTAATTATGAAATAACCACCAGGATCCTCGGGATCTTCCCCCAAACGAGTCAATTCATCTGTACTCATATTGTGTAACAAACAAGAGTTAGATTTTAGCATAATTGGTAATCTACCGATATATGCTACAACAACATCCTCCTCTTTCTCGATTCCTGCATCTACGTAAACAGGTCTCATTTTCAGATTGAGGGGGGAGGAATAAATTAGATTTCTTACACGTGCCTCCATAGGATAGATTGTTCTTTCAGATCCATCAGCTTCCCTTACTGATGGTTCACCAACATCTATACCCTCTAATTTAACATAAAATCCTTCAATATCTGGTTCAATCTTAGGTCGTTCCTGAACAATATCATTCAGTTTCTGATCAACGAATTCGTTAAAGGAGTGAAGATGCTGCCTTACTAATCCAAATTCATTATACATGGATTTAAGAACTTCCCATTTATCATCATTAGCAATTTTTTCCACGAAATAGACCTCTTCCTGTCAAACTAAGATTTTATTCTATAAAAATTCGATAAGCTTTGAGAATGAAATTGAATCAACCTTATATTTAGTAAAATACATAGCTCATACCTGTATGATCAAATCTTCCTAGGAAAGCTACTTGTTGCTGATTTTTAATGATAATCTTTGTTATCATTAACAGGGCTTATCAACGAAGGCATGTACAACAAATTTACGGTGAATTTATATCTGATGTTACTTCTAATAGATTAAAAGAGAAACTCTAGTTTTAACAAAACAACTGCATTGGCTCTTAGATGTCTGATTTATTTCGAGTAGGTAATAGTTATATAAAGATCACTAATGAATGAAGTTTGATACTCACATTTTCATCATATTGGCCTGAAAATACGAATATTCAGAGGAAGAACCTTAGAAAATGAGTTTATTTTCAGAATATCTTTTTATTTCGTTATTTTGGGGAATTTTTTTAAACCTCCCACTATTGTTTCTAAATTTATGGAAAAAATTACTTACAATTCCTGATGGATTAATAACTGGAGCGTTAGTTACACTTACTATTTACATAATATCTCCATTTCTCTGGATTGCTCTTATCGCGTTTTTTTTATCTTCATCTTTAGTTTCAAAGTGGAAACTAACACAAAAACAATCAATAGCTTCCGAATTTTCAAAGGATTCAAAACGTGATTCCCTTCAGGTAATTTCAAACAGCCTCCCAGCAATTTTATTTGGAATAATATTCCTAATCTCCGATTTTTTTCCAATCATTGAAGCCAATAGTGAAATATCATTAGTCATATCATCTCCATGGTTATTCGCTGCATTTGCATCATTTGCAACTCATAACGCTGATACATGGATGACAGAAATAGGGATAATATCCGATAATACACCTAGACTTATTACACGGTTAAAAAAAAGGGTTCCTAGAGGGACAAGTGGGGGAGTATCTCTCAATGGCACAATTGCGGGATTTTTTGGCTCGATGATAATTTCCACCGTTTATATATTGTCCACAATAATAATTTCAGGATTTACATGGACAAATCTTATATTCTTCTTTGTTATCCTTACTATTACTGGAATTATAGGAGGCTTATTTGATTCCTTAGAAGGAGCTACAGTTCAAGGCATTTATTATTGTAAACATTGCCTTAAAGAGACTGAAAGGGAAATTCATAAGTGTGGAAATGAAACTGAATTTCATAAAGGGTACAAACTCATCACGAACGATGTTGTAAATATAAGCTCTGCTTTCATTAGCGGGTGTATTGCTGGTACTCTATACTGGATTTTCAACCCATTCTTCATATATTAATAAAAAATACCTATCTGAGCTCTAGGAATGGTTCTTCAGTAATCATTATCATTAAATGGCTGTTTGTTCAGTATGTACTTCACTGCTTCAAGACTTGTTAAGACTACAGAACTACTGCTCGAATATCCTGCTAAACGGCTTTTAAATAGACTTTCTATTAAAATTCCGAGTGCAATGTGAAAATCTACAGTTATTTGTCCCTCGGGGTAATAATCAGAAAATCTAACACCGTTATATGAACTTGTAAAATTATATCCTTTACAGAACAGTTGTATATCTGAAGCAGTTTTTTCAAACGATTGTGTCAGGGAGTAATCATTATAAGCAAATTTTGTAAAGAAAGTACCAATATCCTCAGCACGATCAATGAAATTATCTAGATCTATATAAGCAGGATCAATGAGATAAATCATTGTTTTATCAATTCGTAAGTCACCTGAGTTAGCGAGCTGCCTATCTGAATCCCGAAACATCAAATTTCCAGGGTGAAAGTCACCAAAAGAATGTGCTCCTGCAAGGCTTAATCCTATTCTCTTAAGGTATGGTTTAAATAACGAGTTTAACTCATCTCTATCATTAGGTGAAATATTTAAACCGTTTAAAGTTTCTGTGATGAGATGTAGGTAACGATCCACCGAAACTTTTTGTTTAAATAATCCATGAACATAAGGCAATGCACTACCAGCTAAAAAAAATTTTTGTGGAAGATCTAATTCGTTTGAGAAGAATTCAGTGGATTCTGATAATCCTTCATAGATGAGAAGGGAATATTCTTGTGAAAAATAAAGCAATTGGGCCGTTTTAACTCGATTATTTGTTTTTAATAACTCTTCCAACCAAACTGCGCCATTTGCTTCCTTTATAGCATCATTTGAATCATTTAAAAATTTAAAAGCTAAATCTACCTTGAATTCTTTATTCTGTAGTGCATCAACAACGGTCACTTCCATCAACTGAAGCTCTTTGCGTTTTCCCAATCTTTTTCCTAGCTCAAGGTTGGATAAACGTTCAATAGGGAAAAAAGCTCCAGTTTTATCTCTTAAAAGATTCTCAAGCTGCCGTAGAAAGTACTTTGATAACAGACGTTGTAATTCAAACTTAAGTTGTTCTTCAGCCAGTATATCTGCAGCCATTTGATTGAGCACCCAAGTTAGGATTACATTTTGAAGTACATATATGATTTAAGAAAATTGTCCAATGGAACTTTTAACAAAATTATTGTTATTGTACAAATCTTACTTCAATCAGAGTAGCTAGGATGAATGAATGAAAGTTTAAAAGGAGTTCCTTTAATTGTGTAATTGCGGTGAATAATTGTGGTAAATAGCTGGGATCGTTTTGTTATTCCTTCTACAGGAGCCCCTTAGTCAGAAACCACAGTTTACATCAAATCAAATCTATTTTTCAGACTCAAGTAGTAATACAACATTACTGAGCAAGCATGACCTTTGCATTTTGTTTAGTTCAGGCAATCATCAGTTTACTGTAATATATAGAGAAAAAACAAACAATCCGAAATTAATCGGCATACGGAGGCATATGAAATGGGATTAACACCAAAAATTCAGAAAAAAAGATGGAAAGCCATCAATGAACGCGATATTCTTGAATATTGGACTGAGAATGAAACTTACAAATTCGATCCAAAGACAAAGAAACCCATTTTCATCATCGATACACCTCCACCTTATGTTTCAGGTCGCGCGCACCTAGGTTTTGCTATTCATTATTCCCAGATTGATATGATAGCGCGTTATAATCATATGCTCGGCAAAGATGTAATATTTCCCGCTTGTGTTGATAGAAATGGATTACCAGTAGAGGTAAAAGTAGAACAAAAACTGAATAAATCAATGCATGATATGGATAGGGAAGAATTTCTTCAGATTTGTAAAAAAGAGTTAGATGAGGCAGAGAAAAATACAATACAAGTTATGAAATGGATGGGGCTTTCTTGTAATACATTTTATGGATCGCCTGAAATTTATTACCAAACAGATTCTCCACAATATCGTTTTAATACACAAAGGACTTTCTTGAAAGCTTGGCACGAAGGCCTTATTACAAGATCAGCACGACCAAATAATTATTGTATTGAATGCGGTACTACAATTGCCGATGCGGAAATTGAATATCGTAATGATAGATCTTTTTTGCATCAAATCTCGTTCGATCTAGAAAATTCTGATGAAAAAATTGTAATCGCGACAACCAGGCCTGAATTGATAGCTGCTTGTGAGCTAATCATCTTCCACATATCTGATTCAAAGTACACACATTTGGAAGGTAGCAACGCGATAACTCCTATTTTCAATAAAAAAGTCCCCATACAGGCTCATCGGGATGCAGATCCTGAATTTGGGACAGGAATCATGATGATCTGTGCATATGGTGATAAGTCTGATGTAAAAATTCTACGCGAGGTGGGTATTACCAATCCAAATACAATAATTGAATCGAATGGCACAATTAACAAATTTGGAGGCCCATACGAAAAATTAACAGTAAAGGAAGCACGAAAATCTATTATAAAGGATTTAAAGAAATCCAAACATCTTATCACATCTACAGTAACAGAACGGAGAGTCCCAATTTGCTGGAGATCAAAAACTCCGATTGAAATAGTAACTATGGAAGAATACTATCTAAAACAACTTGAAGTGATCCCAGAGATTAAAAAAATAATTGGAAAAATGAAATTTTATCCAAATTCAAGTAAGATAATCCTTGATAATTGGACAAACGCAATAAGCACAGATTGGGCAATTAGTAGGAGAAGATTTTATGGTACATCACTTCCAATATGGTATTGTGGAAAATGTCAAAAACCTAACGTACCAAAGGAGAGAGAGCTTGATCGATATTATGAAGCATGGAAAGAGAAAGGACCTCTAAAAATCTGTCAACACTGTGGAAATTCTCTAGATGACGCTAAAGGCGACGAAAGAACGTTTGATACCTGGTTTGATTCTTCAATATCTGAATTAGCTGCATGCAATTTTGGGAACATATTCTTTGACGATAAGAATAATCAGTTCTTTGAAAAAAATTTTCCTTGCTCGATACGACCACAAGGAAAGGAAATTGTCAGAACATGGTTATTTTATACTATTTTACGCTCCTATCACCTATTTAAAGAAGCACCCTTCAAACAGGTTTGGATTTCTGGACTTGTAAGAGATCCTTATGGGGGAAAGATGTCGAAAAGCGTAGGGAATAGTGTTGACCCTCTTATATTTTTACAGCCAGTTATGCTACCAAAAGATTCACCAGAAATGTTTAAGCCTGAAAGGAATAGTTGGAAGGTTATTGCAAAACTTGAAACATCTCCTAAATTTGCAGGAAAGAAAGCAAATCCAAACTTACACTATGGAGCAGACAGTGTTAGACTTACATCTTGTCTACAAGGTAGTCATGGATCTGACATCCGCTTTTCATTATCCAAACTAGATGGAAATGCACGCTTCATTACAAAACTGTGGAACATCGCTAGATTCATTTCGATTTTTCCAATTGAAGATAAACCAGATAAATTGGTGCAATCAGATCAATGGTTGCTAATGAGTCTAGATACTCTAATAAATCGATGTTTAGCAGGATATGCCAAGCTTGACTTTTCGATACCTGCAGAAAATCTCTATAATTGGGTTTGGAATATTTTTGCAGCGCATTACATTGAACTCGTAAAATCAAGAGCTTACGGAGAAGACCAAATAGATCAAAATTCTGTGAAAAGTGCACGATATTGCTTGCACAAAGCTCTTCAAACGATATTAAAATTATTAGCTCCCATCACACCATTCATAACAGAGAGTATTTATCAAAAATTATATGATCCTGAAGCTAGTATTCATAAACAACTTTTTCCAACTCCTAAAAACAAAGAAACGGATGAACAAGATATTACAGAGGAAATAATTCAGTTTAATTCCTTTATCTGGAAAACGAAAAAAGATAATGGTTTATCCTTAAAAGCGCCAATAAATACAGTTTACGCAACAAAATCTTTGATGGAATACTATTCGGATTTAAAAGCAATGCATAATGTTGAAAACATGAAAACTAGAAAAGCCAATCAAAAGTTGACTGGTTTTATTAAGAATGATAAATTTGCATTAAAATTTAAATGATATGAAAGGAATTAAATTCATGGAAGAAGAAAAAAACAGAAAAAAGTCAGAACTATCACGGATGAGTAGTCTTCTACTATCAGGGGCAACTATGCTAGGAGAAACATGTCCAGATTGCAAAGTTCCTTTATTTAAACAAAAAGAAAATATTTTTTGTCCTCAATGTGAAAGAAAAGCCATTTTTGCAAAAGATAAAACAGAAAAAAGACAATTCGAGCAGAATTTGTCATTAGATGAGTCAACCTTACAACTAAGAGAGATCCTAACAGGGAAAATGAACTTTCTAGCAAATCAGCTAGCTTCTGCTGATGATCCTCAACAAATCATGCCAATACTCGAAATGATTGAGAAAATTTTGTTAATAATTCAAAAAATATCTTAGATGGTACGGAGTAAGTAAAGAATTCCTTAATGTTAATGCTGTTGCTTGATTCTCATGAAAGGTATTATTACGGAGTTCTAACGAAAAAGAAAACTTACCTGGATTGTAGAACTTGAAAAAAATGGGTAATTTCTTCTTGAATTTCATTTCTGAGTCTAATAACATCGGTAACTTCAATTGGTTCAGAATGCTTAATATCAATATTAAGTTGAATCACATTCCCAATGGCTTGAATGCTTTCTGCTTTCACCGTGAATTCTGTATCAAGTCCTTTTATTATAAGTGAAATCGTTGAGGACGGAACTTGAATTCTAACATTACGAATAACACCAACCATCCGTGCATCACTATCAATAACTGCTTTTCCGATAAGCTGACCAGGAAAAACTAGCTCATATAGTTCCAAATCAATATCTGAGGATTGTTTAGTCATCATATCTCCCATTATAGCTGGTAATCATGATGTTAAGAATATCTAAGTAATTATCTCAATACAAAAAGAGTGTTAAAAAATTGTGTCATTAAATTATTAAAATATCACAAAAGGGGGCCGAATATATTATAACCAAGCTATCTTCAATAATAAGAGGATTATTATACTTGGTATAGCATGATTATTCTTTAACCAGAAAAGTGAAAAACAAATGGCCCCCATTATTATAGACCGAATCAGTAACGATCTTCGAGAACGTTATAGTGCAGCAACAACAACGATAAGTAAAGAAATGATATTGAATTATGCACCATTAGTGTTTATCTTTATTTTAGCATTTATTCTTCGGATACTTGCAATGCTAAGACCTTATGAAATAATCTTAGGTGCAAATGATCCCTACTCTCAGCTAAAAGCAGCACAATACATCGAAACAAATGGGCTGGAGGCCTTCTTCAGCTGGGTTGATCCGTCCACATGGTATCCAGAAGGGCGTTACTGGGGTCGAACACAGTATCTAGGTACACCTTTGTCAGCTGTATTTCTACATCAGTTTCTCCTCTTATTGGGGGTAAACGTCCCTCTCCAAGTTGTAGCTTACTTTCAACCACCGCTATTCGGGGCACTTACTTGCATAGCTATCTATTTTCTTGGAAAAGAATTAGGAAATAAAAAGGTTGGTTTATTGGCTGCACTTTTCCTATCCATATCAGCAGGCCACCTTCAACGGACAATTGCTGGATTTTATGACAACGAATCAATAGGGATATTATTCTTAGTGTTAATATTGTATTTCTACGCAAGATCATTAAGAACTGGTTCCTCAATCACAACCATATTATCAGGAATATGTCTGGGAATATTATCAGGTTCATGGGGAGCATCAACATATGTTTTCAATCTTCTAGCACTGCATGCTTTTGTACTAATATTATTAAGGAAAGATTCAGACAGATTGTTAATATCATATGGAGGATCAGTAATAATCGGTTCTTTAATAATGATTTT
>JAEOSP010000585.1 GCA_016840305.1 Candidatus Hodarchaeota archaeon | reverse complement strand
CCCTTCCTTACTCAGAAACTGTACCCTTTTAAATTCTCCGTCGATAAACACAGGTACATCTATTGTCATAGCATGAATCCTATGAAATATTACACCTGGCCCTTCTACTGGTTCACCCCCATGAGCATGATACAAATCTATACTATTAACAGAATCTAGCATTTGATCGGCAGCAAATTTTGCCAAAATGTTCGTTACACCAGGAGAACTACCCATACCAATAATTGCAGCAACATTAGCCTCTTTGGCTTTTTGATCCATTTGTAGAACTGCACTAGTGGCATCCACATCATCATTAACATCAACATAGGCTTTTCCTGCCTCAATGGTGGCTTCAAGAACTAATGGACCATAACGGTAGAATGGACCTATTGTATTAACGACAACATCGAACTCCTCTATTAATTTCCTGAGATTATCTTTGTGATTTACATCGATCTTACGGAAAAAAATCTTTTCTGGATTGAAATTAACTAAGTTCTTGCTTTTATCTTCATCGATATCTGCTATAACTACTTCTGTAAAATCTGAAAAGGTTGCGAGGGTTTTTGTAGCAACAGTCCCTACAACTCCTGCACCACCTAAAACAATTACTTTTGCCAATTATAATTTCTCCTGTGTACGCTTTGGCCAGATTATATTACATAATGTTTGATGTTTGGCTACATTTTATTAAAGATTTCACATATCATTAAACAAAAAAATATAATATTAGCAAATAAAGACTCTATATGCTCGCTCAATAGTGAAGTCATGAAACTCTCTGCCGAGGGTATGTGTTTGGCTTTTTCCCGAGCGAGCAACAATTATTTATTTGAAAGTGGGATTATATGTCAATAGTCATTGAAATTTTGGGCGGAGGTTGTTCAAAATGCGAGGCACTAACGAAGAGTGCTGAAACTGCCGTCGAGAAGCTAGGTTGGAAAAATGTGGATATTGTTCATATCACAAATATGGATGAAATTGTGGAAAGAGGAATTTTTTCTACTCCTGCTATAGTTCTTAACGGAAAAACTATTGTTTCCGGTAGATATGTTCCTCCAAACAAATTGGAGAAGATCTTTCAAGAATTGTCTGTTGAAGGATAAGTAGAAAAGAAAAATTATTCTATTTTGAAAAAAAAAGAAAAAAAGGAAGTTTTAGCAATAATCAAGATAAATTTAGAATATTGCTAATCCACCGAACATGATGAGCATTAAAGCAGCGACAGATACAACGCGGAACCAAATATTTTTTGACTCATCAAAGCACACAGCCGCAAATGACAAACCTGCGAATAATCGCATGAAAGCCATTAACAATCCTCCAAGAATGGCAACTACCTGAGCAACGAACCCTGTTAAAACTATGAGGTTACTAGCACCAAGACCACCCATACCGAGTATGTACACATTTGCAATTGGATCAAAAGTCACGGGATCAACTGTTGTAAAAACACCGAATAATTGTGTGAAGAAATAAAAAACCACAGAAATCATCAATAATGATGTACTATTAGCTGTGATTTTATCAGCATATTTTGAAATTTGTTCTTCTTTAGACATTTTTTTTACCTCAAAACGATTTTCAGTTTATTCGCGAAGAAATCGCGTATAAAAACCATCAAGTTCTCCTTATTAAGTATTTATCTAGAGAAAAAATTGTGAGAGGATGAAATCCATCCACAATTAATGAGGTCCTTTTCCCTTCATCATCTCTGACATGCCTTCAGAGGGTTTTCCATGCTTTTGCATCATTGCTTGCATCTGATCGGTAGTTATACCTCTTTTTTCCATCATAGCACGCATTTGTTCAGGAATAACCATTTTTTCTTCCTTTTGTGGCGCCATGTAAACTTCAGTTAACTTTTCAACACCCTGATGTTTATAATAAGTGTTATATAGTTCCGCATATACACCTTTCTGATCCAAAAGCTCTTTATGAGTTCCCAACTCTACTAATTTTCCTTTTTCAAAAACAGCAATCCTATTAACATCACGAATGGTTGTTAATCGATGAGCTATAACGAAAGTAGTTCTTCCTTCAAAGAGAGTCTTTTGAGCCGCTTGTACAAGACTTTCAGAATAAGCATCCAATCTAGACGTGGCTTCATCTAGAACTAAGATCTTAGGATCAGCTAGCATAGTTCGTGCGATCGTTATTACTTGACGTTGACCGGAGCTCAGTCCTTTACCCGATTCTTTCAACTTTGTTTCATAACCTTCAGGTAAAGCATCAATAAAATCATCTGCTCCAATCAATTTGCATAATTCAAGTATATCTTCATCTGATGTTCCAGGGGATCCATATCTGATATTTTCCATTACAGTATCGGCAAAAAGATAAGGTTCTTGGGGAATTAATCCTATTGCTTTATGTAGACTTGAGAGCGTAACGTCTTTGATATCTTGATCTCCAATCAAAATTTTACCCTCTGAAGGGTCGTAAAACCTTGAAATCAAAGCAGCAAGAGTAGTTTTTCCTGCTCCAGTATGTCCTACTACTGCAATCTTCTCTCCATCGTTAACATTGAATGTAACTCCATCCAATACTGGTGTACCCTTAATGTACTCAAATGTGACATTTTCAAAAGTCATACTTGTGTTTCCCAGATCTAACTCTGATGCGGTTGAGGATTCAATCACTTTAGGTTTTTGTTCCAATACATCGGCGACTCTGTCCATTGCTGCCAGACTGCTTTGTATCTGTGGATAATACATGGTTATATGAAGGACTGGTCCTAAAAATCGTGAAACGAAATTTGTCGCTAGATAAACAGTACCTAATGTGATTACTGAATTGGTTGAAATCCAACCTCCAGCGATTAATGTGATAGCTACTAGAATGGACGACACCATATTTACTGAAGGAAACATAAAATTAAAAATAGCTCCAAGCTGTTTAAAATAGTTATATGTCTTCTGATTCAATTCATACAATACGGCTGATGACCACTCTTCCCTATTAAACGACTTTGCGACAGAAATTCCTGCTAAATTCTCAGCCATTTGACCAGATACTTGTCCATAAGAACGTCGTAAACGAAACATTATCTTTCGTCCAAAAGAACCTAAAAACCATGCTAAGAATAAGGCAAATGGAATAGCTAACAATGCTATCCCAGTAATTATTGGACTGATCGAAAGAAGGATCACAAAAGTCCCTAAGGTTAATAGTAACTGTGAACTCGCATTTGCTACCACAGTTACTCCAGCTGCAAGTTCTTGAGTATCACCCGTTAAACGACTGGTAACATCACCGCTTTTTTGTTTATGATGATAACTCATATCTGCTTTAACCAAACGATTAAAGACATCTATTCGTATGTCGTTTAAAAAGTTAGCATTGACTTTCGCAAGAACCCAGGTATTAAGTGAATTAAAAGTCCAGGTAAACAAGGTCAAGAAAAGAAACATGATGAAAATCAAAGTTAATAGATCACGAATAGGATTAGCTTTTGCTTGATCTAGACCTTCTGCTATAATCAAAGGAGAAATGATACTTCCAAGTGTATAAAGTAGAATCAACCCTCCAGAAGCTAGTAAAGGAATTTTATAAATACGTAGATATCCCCATAATAATTCAAGAAGTACCCGAGTCTTTCTATTCCGAGTTTGTTTCTCTCTTATACCTCCCATGGGACCACGACCACGACCGTGAGACATTATGTATTACCTCCTACAATTTCAGGTAGATTAGCAAAAATCTTTCTATATTGAGGTGATTCCTTTAAGAGAACATCATGTGAGCCTATAGAGCAGATTTTTCCTTTTTCAAATAAAATGATAAAATCAGATTCAACAAGAGTAGCTAGTCGTTGAGTAACAACTATGGAGGTACGATTCTTCATCAAATTATCAAGAGCTTTTCTAAGAAACATTTCTGTCTTAGAATCTATAGCACTTGCTGAATCATCCAATAATAGTACTTTAGGATCGGCCAATAGTGCACGAGCTATAGCTAACCTCTGCTTTTGACCTCCTGACAAAGTAGTTCCTCTTTCACCAATAACTGTATCAAATTGATCAGGCATCTTTTCAATGAAATGTTTAGCTTGAGCAACTTCTGCAGCTTCAACTACTTCATCTAAGGACGCAGAGGGCTTAGAAAACGCAATATTCTCCCTAACAGAAGCAGAAAATAAGAAAACTTCTTGTTCTACCATGCAAACATCCCTTCGAATATTAAAAGCTGGAATTTCAGCCATTGGTATGTTATTTATTGTGATAGTTCCCTCAGATGGATCATAAAGCCTAAGCAGTAACTTTAGAAATGAAGACTTACCTGAGCCAGGGCCACCTATTATGGCTACTTTAGATCCTTTTGGAATTGTAACATTGATTTCTTCTAAAGCAAATTTTGGACTAGTACCATATTTCAGGGATACTTGATTGAAAACAATATCTCCATTCCAATCAGGGGTTCCTTCAATAGCAGTGTCAGGAACAGGATCCTGCCACGTCATCTTATCCCAAATTCTATTTGCATTTATCATTCCTGCCCTGATATTCAATACAGCCATAGGAAGCATGAAATTCATAAACTGTAAACCCAAGAGTATTGATACTGATGCAGCAAATCGACTAACATCAGCAGATGTCTGAATGTTTATCAAACCAACACCAAAAATTACTCCAGTAATTGTGATCAAAACTAATGCAGGCCAAAAGAATGCTGATAATCGAGCTTCTTTTGTAACCATATCAGCGTATCGTTCACTACTGTTCGTAAATCGACTATTCTCTTTTTCCTCCTGATTATTGCTACGTACGACCTCGATCCCACGGAAGATTTCTTGAGAATCTCTTGTTACTATAGCTAAACGATCAGCCAATTCTTTACGTATTGGACCAATTTTAGATGCATATCGTATTACCATGTAAAAATAAATCGGAAAACCAATTATGACGATTACAAAATAGAGAGGATCAAAAACGTAGAAAGCAATTAAGGTAAAAATCATACTAAGAAATGAGCTTGTGAGCATTCGTAATGAGGGATTTATTCCCATCCTCATCTGAGATATTTCATTCATTGCCATCGATAGTAATTCTGAACTATCTATCTCATCATGGAATGTCATAGAATGTGCCTGTATCGTATCGAAGAATTCTTGTCTTGTATCTCTTTCAAAACGAAATGCAGCTATAGTCCATGAATAATTAGAAATAAAAGTGAACGCAAAAGAAAAAACAGCAATTGCTATCATAATTAGACTTATATTTATGAACTCTTGTGTAAATCCATCTCTATCTAGGATTTCTAACGCCATACCTAATAATAAACTAGGTGCTATCATCAATAATGAACTAACCAATGATATGATTAAACTGACAGATACCAATCCTGGACTTCTTCTAAAGAAGCTAAAATACCACCTGGTAGCAGATGAATACCTATCAGTCGGTAATTCGGTTGGTTTCGTTGGAATAGATGGATCTTGAGTTGTATTAGATGTAATATGCACTTTAAAATTCACCAATTGTGTGTAACGAATCGGGTGATTCGTCTTAAATTTGAAGTTGAACGAATTGAACAGAGAAGTAGGTATTATTTAAATATTTTCACTACGGTTTCTGCAAGAATTTTCACTAAAACTGTTCTCAATTGAATATTTCTTCAATTTTTCATCGATACAGTTATAAGCATAGTACAAATTGTTGAACTAAAAGGTACAAAGTGTACAAATATGTCTTCTGATAATGAAGCTGATGATCAGATTTTAAAACGGGTTACAATTCGAGGTGTTGATTCCAAATTATATGATCAAGTTATTGATCACGCACCATCCAAAGGTTTTTCGATGGGCGATCTATTAACCCATATAATCCAATATGCAACAAGGGGAGATCGATCAAAACGATTTATTCGCCGTCATCGATTTAGAATGCATCCACCAAAATATTCTCATCTAAAACTTGAAATTGTTGAAAACCAAAAAGAATTAACTGTATCTAAAGAAGATTTAATTTCCTTAGGTCCAAATACTGTTTATGCTTTCATTGGAATTAAAAACCTTAACTTTTCAAGTGATGTTGATAGTGAAACCCTCTTGAATCATGTGATATTTATTGGTAGATGTGTCAATGTCAATATGGGTAAAAATATACCTAACCTCATTGAGCTAGGACTCGTTAGAAAAAAAAGAAAATATATATCGACGAAAGATACGAAATTTAGAGAGATTACAATTCGAAATGTTTCAAAACCAGATTATCATGAATTTGTTGCAAAAGCCAAGAAAGAAGACAAAATGGTCGGGGAGCTACTCAATGAAATGCTGGCTAACATGGTCCCAAATTTTGAAATCGAGAGTATCCTGCATTCTCTAAATGAACCCGAAGCCCTTGTCGTTAGTGATTTAGAAGATTTAAATGTCATTAACCACGGTTTGGAAGAGTTAGGTCATCGTAAAGTTCTTTTCTATGAAATTTCAACCCTTAGGTTTGATGACAATATCCCCCCTGCACTATTCCAAGAGAAAGTTCTAGGTATGTATAAATGTCCGAATACGACAAAACCAAAAAGTATTCCTTCATTAATTTGGCTTGCTCGTCTCAAAAATTAGGGAACAGGAAGGTTCCCATCTATCTCGAAATATTTACATTTCTTGGATTTTTCTTCTTATTACGATTATAACTAGAATTCCTGTAAGAATTCCTAATATATCGACAGGAGTACCCCGAGATTTATTAATCAGATCTGTATCAATGACCAAGGGGTAGTATCCAACAAAATCGTTCCCAACGAGTAATGTGATGTTATTTCCTTGTTCAATTTGAACTTCTGATTTATAATTCTCTTTTATCTTAGAAATAGTAATAGGCGATCCTTCAGATGTTACTGGAGTAAAATCATCAAAAACTACCTTCACTTCTTCTATTGTTGTTACACGTGGACTTTTGTTTTTTACTTTTGCTTCTATGGTCAACGTTGACCCTACTGAATTTTGTCCAGTAATAACTACTTCAGAAATTTCGAGTAGAGGAGTCGTTGCTAGCCAATAGTAGAAGGCAGGTGATATATCATCCCAAACACGGTTCAATGATTCATTTACTACGGAAGTTGTTACATTAAATTGAGTAGGGAGTACAGAATCCACTTGTACTACATTTAAAAGTAAAAATATGAATACTAGAGCTAAAATGCATCTTTGAACGATCTTCATAATAACTCCACCTTGAAAAACTATAATACTTCGTAATACCAGACGATTTATAATGTTGTGATAAGTGCAAAGAAGTCAGTTATCAATAAGAAAATAAGATCAACATAATTCAGGCTTAAATTGAGTTATTTCTTATGCCTCCACAGACTCGAAATAGTATACTAAATCGAATTCGTAACTATCTACGGAATCATCCTACTGAATTGAAGGGAGTAAGAGGTTTTCATAAAAATCGACTAGAGGGATTAATTCAACGACTTGATGAATTTTCACCCATTGAAACTCTTAACTGGCGAGCTAATGATCGAACGATCTTTCGTGAAGTAGCACTAGCCGCTGGAGTAACGTTTGTTCGTCAGTACCCCTTCTTGTATCATACACCAAATTCACTTCGTGCTTGCTTTGGTATGCCAACAAGAACGGATCGTAAGAAAGGTAGATATTCGTCTATTTTTTATCGAAATGAAGCTGTTTCCAGACAATTAAGACCTCGAATTGATGATTTAGAGGAACTCCAAACAACTCTAAATCAGGAAATAGAATCAGAATTTACAGAATTATTACCAACATTGAATAGATACATAGAATACGCACGAAATCGGAAATATGCAGAAGATATCATTGAAATTCCTGAAAGTGATCACTCTCCTGAGAGCATTAATGGTTTAAGACTATTTCTTTCAAATTTGGGGTTTATAAACCTTCTTGAAGCCACTGATATTGATGATGAAGAGACAGAAGATCATTATGGTGTAGTTCTTGCACCAGATCTTGTTGGTCGATGGAAAAATCATGACTGGTGGATCGAACTTAAAGAATATAGAGGCTTAAAGTTTAATTCAAAGGTTGTCTTTCAAGTATTCCGCTATCTATATCACACCCCCTATGTAATTTTAGTGAGTATTTCCCCTTTACCAGCGTTTTCTGAGCTTATTAAACAACAAGAATGGAATTCCACTGAATTACGCAAATGGGCTAGAGAAAAAGAGAACGAATTAAACGAACGTATTAGCAATTGGACGAATATGCGTAAGGTTTACAAAGAATTTGGTCAGAAATTACAACTTTCAACCAGATTTGAGGCATTATTATTAGCTATTACTAATGAAATTGTAACTCGTGAGATTGGTCTTGCTGGTACAGAGCTAAGAGGGATCGAGAAGTTCTTAGATCTTGTTATGAGATTTGAAAAACCAGTTACAATTTTAGATTTTGATGATTTCATTGAAAAGAACTATGAAGAACTCCCTCGTCCTCTTCTTTTGCTTAAAATGGATTTTTCCCAAGAATCAGAACGGTAGAAATGTAGGAAAACTAATCAAAATCGACAGTCCTACTAGTAAGAATATAAATCCGAATAATATAATTAGTACCCCCATAATAATCTCAATTTTTCGAAAATTCTCCGTAAGTCTACTAGCTATTCTTGTTCTCGTTTCTGCTGTTACAAATACTAATATGAGATAAGGAATAAACAATCCAACCCCAAAAACTCCCATTCCAACTACCATATATAATAAGTTTCCCACTGAAACTAAAACTCCAAACATGGATATGAAAACAGGAGAGGCACAGGGAAAAGCAATTACAGAGTAGGCTAATCCCATAATAAATAGATCAAGTTGCTTATACTCCTCTCGAACCATTACGTTTGAAACACTTTGAGGTATTGGAATTTTTGCGAATGTTTTTTCTGAAAGCTGTGGGAAGATGATGAATATTCCCATTGTAACTAATATTAACCCCATTAGAAGTGAAAGCGGTCGATATAGAGAGATTAACTCAATACCCAATCCACTCCAAATATATATCCCCACAAAAGCAATTGTCGCAAACGTAACTAAAATTCCTAATACCAACAAACTTACCCATCGTAGGACCATTTTTCTAGAGGGAGTAATCCTATTACCTTCCGAATCCTTCATATCGGTATTCATAATTCTAAATATTGTCATAGGCATGATAGGAAATAAACAGGGCGATAAAGCAACATATAATCCAGCTAGTAAGAAAAACGGTAAGCCAAAAAAGTCAGAAAGGTCTAAAGATTGCATGATCATAAATAATTCCTCGTCTGAACGAGAATTAATTCCCATTTATCCAACTGATTAGTGTTGTGTTGGTTGTTACACCTTGCTCCCAATGTGTTAATTTCGCATTTGCATCAAAAAACGCCATTGTTGGAATAGAATTGGCTTGATATATTGAGCCTCCTTGCCTTGTAATGTCTCGTCCTACAACCCAATCCATGTTATGATCAGCTTTAAAATTAGTTAGCATGGTTCGGGAATCAGTGAGGTCTACTGAGACAGAAAGAATCCGAACATTAGGATACTGGTTATGTATGGTTTGTAAATGACCAATCTGCGTTACACATGGGTCACACCATGTTGCGAACAAATCTAGGATAATAGGTTGTCCAGAATAATCAGAAAGCATAACTTCAGATGCATCAAGAAGTTGGATTTTAAAATCAAGTCCTGCAGCTAACGAGGTACCAGTATCTATTGGACCAGTTTGAGAATTTTGATTACTCTGCAAATTTCCAAAAGAAAGAAGCATTACTGAAAGGCTCCCTACAATGATAATTACCATTATTAAGGTGCTTGGCTTTATGGAGGATTCTGATCTCATCTGAGTATTTTTATGTTTAATTTGAAGAGCATTTAGTGAATCCAGCACATCATCATATTTCTCAACATCTGATTGCACTGCATTTTTATCAGAATCTTTCGGAGGAAACTTTTGTGGCATTCTAGGCATTTTTAACACTATTTAACCTTTGGATAAGAAATGCTTAAAGGAAATTAATTCCTTTTGATACGATTTTATGAATTGAATCAAATCAATTGATTACTATCCACGAATTACCATTTTCTTAGGTCAATAAGTGTAATGCCTTTTTTCGATTTTCTTCGTTCTTCTTTGAAGTGTTCTTGTAATCCAATTTCTTCAACTCTTTTGTGGTGTTCAAGGACAAAAGAATATCTATCTCTATGATATGACGTTCGTGAACAAGTAGTTATATCATTACATAGTAAACAACTTTTAATTTCAGTAATTTTCTCACACTTTAAAACATCACACCATGGTTCCGTAATATTCGTACAACCAGGACAGGATTGAGCACTAATCCATTTTAATCCTTCCCTGACGTCGTGAAAGCTAAATTTCACATTATCTTCGGCCCAAGAATAATCATTCTTTATTAAACGTAGTAATTCGTCAGCATGAGTTTTAATTTGGCCATTTCCTGTAGGACACATCTCACAAAATACCCCACATCGTCCAAAATTATACTCTTCATTAGTCATCTATAAAACACATTCTTCTCATTACAGATGCCGAACCCTCACCAATAAAGCTCTTTTGCAGGAGAAAACTCCTGTGTGTAGTTTTCCGCTACGTCTCCATCAGAGATTCGTACTACCCGATCACCTAGTGGACAGATCGCTGGATTATGAGTTACGATTATAACTGTACGATTTTGAGCTTTTCCAGTCATAGCTTCCATTATTTCAAGTATTTGCCGGCCAATAGCATAGTCAAGATTACCTGTTGGTTCATCAGCAAGTAATATTTCAGGTTCTTTAGCCAATGCACGAGCAATCGATACTCTTTGTTGTTCTCCTCCAGATAATTGACTAGGAAAGTGATACATACGTTCTTTCAAACCAACTTTCTCTAAATATTCAATAGCTTTATTCTTTATTGTTTTTGAATCAAAAACTGGAACTCCTTCAGAATTTTTTACTCCAACTAAATCTAAAGCGTATTCAACATTCTCAACAGCTGACATTCTCGAGAGTAAATTGAAAAATTGAAAAACAACACCAATTTTTTGTTTTCGATATTCTGTAAGCCATTTAGCAGAAAGAGTAGAAACTAGAATATCAGCGACAGTCACACTACCAGAAGTAGGTATATCAAGACCACCAATTAGATTAAGTAATGTTGTTTTTCCTGCTCCGGAGGGACCATAAACGATTACCAATTCCCCTCTTGAGATTTCTAAATTTACTCCCGTTAATGCAGAAGTTTTTGTTTCCCCCAAAGTGTATTCTTTATAGATATCTGTGAGTTGAATAAATGACACCATAAATTCCTCCTAAACCACACGCTCCTTGGTGGCTTCTGCTAAATTCAGATTCAATACACGACGTAATGGAAAGAAT
Organism: Candidatus Hodarchaeota archaeon; assembly: GCA_016840305.1. Next base: position 1,360 of record JAEOSP010000585.1, on the reverse strand, counting down.
TGTGCAATCAGAACACCAATATAAGTCATAATAAAGCTGATAACCATAGTATTGAAGCTTATGAACAATTGAATTCGAAAGAATTCCATATTAAGTATAACGCTCATGAAGAACCAGAGTAAAATCCAGCCAAAAATGAGCCCAAGAACAGTCCCAATTAAAGTTATTACAGTGTTTTCTATTGTTATATTTTTAATTAATTTTCGATTATCAGTCCCTATTGTCAACAGGGTAGCAATTTCCCTTTGTTGTTCCTGAAGGCTTATATAAATCGTATTGTATATTATTGCACATGAGAGTACAACAGCGAAAATTGCAACAATATAGATTATGAAATATAGAAGATCCATTAAATCGAGCAACTCACCTCTCTGTTCCTCTTGTGTAGCAATATTTTTTACATTATAATCGTACCTCGAGTATATTTCATCTCGAATTGTTTCCAAGCGTTCTGAAGTAGGGTTATCCACTGTCATCAAAATCGAATTCGCTGGGTCTCCTGGAAAATTACTTTCTGCAACTAAATTCTCCAATCCAACATAAGCAACTAACCCATTAAATTCATCAATGATTCCAGTTACTTCAAATGTAACATTAACAAGCTCGAAATGAGCTCGAAGCGGAGAAGTACTTACTAATTCAGTTAATTTTGGTAACTCCAATTCAACTTCATCATGAAGCCCTACATTTAAGCTATTTGCAATCGGTACTGAAAGTACTAGCCCCTCAGAAGTCCAATTTCCTGCCTTGAAGTCAAAAACATGACCTAAATACCCATCAGATTCTTTTATACCCAGCAATTGTACCTGTTTTTCCTCTAATGATTGAGAAGAGGTAACTGTAGCGCCTGAAATAAGATGAAAAGTGGTATTTGTTATACCCTCAATGTTACTCTGTATTGCATTAGCAATTTGTGAGGCGTTCGTAGGAATTTCTGAAAAATCAACACGAAGATCCCAATCTTCTGATACATCATAATAAAAAGTCAAGGATGAATCCATTGATTCAATCATACCAAAAGCCATTGAAATTAATGAGACAGAAACAATAATAGCAAACACAGAAGAGAGTGTTCTCCTCTTACTCCTAAAGAAATTCCGTAAAGGAAGTCTTAAACCACTCACTCGTGGTTTTATTCTTATTTTATTCATCATTCTCTCTATTAGTGGAATTTTACCAGAAGTAATATGCAAAGAAGGATCAAATCGCAAACTTTCAGCAGGGAGAGCTTGAATTGAACCTTTTACAGGGAAATATCCTCCTATGAACCCTGTTATCAGACCAATTATGATTCCGATAATAATTATCGGCCATTCTAATGTAACTTCAGGTCTAAAGGGTATTGTGAGCATATCGACAT
>JAEOSP010000584.1 GCA_016840305.1 Candidatus Hodarchaeota archaeon | reverse complement strand
TCTATCATTAGCAGTCTCACGGAGGTGTATACGTTTTTTCCCAGCAGAGGAGGAGATTTCCATTCGGGCTGAAGGAAGGTTTTTTTTGTATTCGATATACTACTTTATGAATATAGCATTTTATGTGTATTCTTAGGTCTAATAAAAATCTAATATGGCATAGATCACTTTCCTTTATATACAGGTCAGGAGGAAGGATACCCCTATGGTTCGTTTGGATCTTAGCTGTCGTGCTTTTGATATCTGCCGGCATTACCTATCGTGTTTTGGCATCCAGCCTGGAACGCATTACTGAGAAGCCAATCAAATTACCAGTGCCATTGAGTGATTTCCCATTGCAAATCGGCGCCTGGTCTGGACAAGACCTGGATATTCCAAGCACTACTTTGGAATATATGAAGACGAACTTTGCGGACGATTATTTCAGCAGAAGATATACAAATACAGTTACTAATGAAGTTGCTGATGTTTATGTTGTATATTGCTCATCCAGACCGGGAGGTATATTGGGTCATCGACCTCGAGTATGTTATCGCGGATACGGCTGGGTGCATGATGAAACACAGACCGAACAATTTTTCTCGCATGGTGGTCGGCAAATAACTTATCTAATACATCGCTTCCACATGCCTGCTCCAATGAACAACCAGAAAGTTGTCATGAACTTTTACATTTTAAACGGCAGGCTTACTGCGAACGAGAAGGACTTTTCCGGCTTGTTTGGACGAAGGCTTAACATTGCCGGTGACTTAGCTCGGTATGTGGCACAGGTGCAAATAAGTTCAGTATTGGAAAATTCCGTCCGATTGATGGCTAAGGATATAGTGGATTTAATTCTGGATTACCTCCCTAACCAGGACGGTAATGTCCGTGCTGTTCAATATAACGACTTCGAAAGAAAATAATATTTAAAATTAAACTATCCTGATCCCGATTAAGGTGGCAATTGGGAAACAGTAATAAGCTGTATATGTTCTCGAAGTTACATTGTTTTTTCAATGCAACCGACGGGGACGGAGTGTAAGCAAACCAAATAACAAATATTCTTGGCTCAAGTATTTTTTGATAAGAATATCCACTATAAAGGTCTAACTTAATACGTACTCTTTAAGCAAATAGAAATATTTTGGCAGAAGAATCTATTCAAAATAATTACTTCGATACAGAAAATCTAAAGGCTGATTTAAAAGGCCGATCTGTACGGGGTGGGGCCATAACAATGGCAGCTCAAGGAATTAAGTTTTTCCTTCACTTGGGTTCAACGATGATATTTGCCCGGCTGCTGACGCCTAAAGATTTTGGTCTGGTTACAATGGTTACTGCAGTTACCGGTTTTGTTGCAATTTTCAAAGATATGGGGCTATCGATGGCGACTGTGCAGAGGGCTGAAATAGATCATAACCAAATCAGCACACTTTTCTGGATAAATGTAATATTTAGTTTCAGTATAATGTTGATGACAATGGCTATGGCACCGGTTATTGCCTGGTTCTATCATGAGCCACGGTTGATCTGGATTACATTAGCCTTGGCAGGTGCGTTCGTATTCAGTGGATTAACTGTCCAGCATCAGGCTTTACTGAGAAGACAAATGCGTTTTCGCTCATTGGCTGTTGCTGAGATTACTTCTATATTTGCGGGCATTCTTGCAGCCATCATATCTGCATGTTATGGAGTGGGTTATTGGTCATTAGTAATTATGCAGTTAGTAACGGCAATCGCTGGAGCAACCGCTGTTTGGGTGGTATGTAAATGGCGTCCAGGTCTGCCTGTTCGCCATTCAGGTGTTCGGAAGATGTTAGCCTTCGGTGGAAATATGACTGGTTCTAGTATTGTGAACTACTTTTCAAGAAATACAGACAAATTGCTCATCGGTAAATTCTGGGGATCCGGACCATTAGGTTTATACTCGAAAGCCTATAGCTTATTGATGTTACCGATACGACAAATTAATACACCACTTTCTGTAGCTGCGATTCCTGCACTGAGTCGGTTGCAAGATCAACCCGAGAAATATAGAAGATTCTATTGTAGAGGTATTGAAATTTTAGTTTTCATCGGAGCCCCTTTAATTGCACTTTTATGTGTTTCTGCTGATGAATTCATAAGCCTGCTTCTTGGCAAACAATGGTTGGATAGTGTTCTTATTTTCAGACTTTTAAGTCCAGCCGCGTTGATGGGTGTAACAAATGTTGCAACAGGATGGATTTATATAAGCACGAACACAGTACACCGTCTCCTTAGATGGGGCATATTTGCTTCTTTTGTATTGTGCCTTTCTATTGTAATTGGTTTGAAATGGGGTGTTTTGGGCGTGGCATTAGCTGTTTCGATTTCGCGAGTAGGTTTAAAAATACCTGAATTGTGCTACTGTTACAGAGGATCACCAATCCGTCTTAGGGATTACTTTAATGCCATATGGCGTCCAATGTCAACATCCATTTCCGCAGGTCTGGTACTTTACTCAATTGAGAAAATGTTTTTATACGACATAGATACAGTTCTTATTAGAGTGATATTACTCTCATCAATTTATATAGTACTTTACCTACTTTTTCTATATATCTTACCAGATGGTGATGGATTTTTATTGAAGATGGTTAAAACATTTCGAGATTTAAGACCACAACCTGATGAATATAAAAATCAAATAGAATCATAATTTAATAATGTTGATGTCCACTTAGGATTTATTGGGCTTGGAAGAATTACTGAGGAAAACGTGATATTCGATCTATGTGTTGTTGGTGCGGGATTCTTCGGTGCAACAGTTGCCGAACACATAACAAGTACCGGACGGAAAGTACTTGTAATAGATAAACGCCATCATATTGGTGGAAATTGTTTTTCTGAGATGGATCCGGAGACAGGAATTGAATGTCATAAATATGGCTCTCATATTTTTCATACTTCAAATAAAAATGTTTGGGAATATCTAAATCGGTTCACCAAATTCAATAACTATCGGCACACAGTTTGGACTACTTACAAAGGCTGTGTTTATTCATTACCGATAAATTTAGCAACGATAAATGCTTTTTATAACGTAAATTTAAGGCCTTTTGAGGCTGCAGCTTTTATTCAAAATGAGGTAAAAAAACAAAATATAAAGAATCCTCAAAATTTAGAGGAAAAAGCGATAACTCTGATTGGACAGCCCTTATATGAAGCTTTTATCAAGGGATATACCGTTAAACAGTGGGAGAAAGATCCGAAGGATCTACCGGCAGATATCATTACGCGGCTTCCGGTTCGCCTTAGTTATAATAATCGCTACTTTAACGATGAATTTGAAGGCATCCCGATTGATGGGTACGGCAAGTTGTTCGAGCGAATGCTCGATCATCCGAATATAGAAGTTCGATTAGGTGTGGATTATTTTAATACAAAGGAATCATTGGGACATCTGCCTACTGTATATACAGGTCCAATAGATCAGTTTTTCAATTATAAGTATGGAAGACTGGATTGGCGCACCATTGATTTTGAACGTGAAGGACATGATGTTGTTGACTATCAAGGTTGTGCAGTTATGAATTATGCAGACACAGAAGTCCCATATACACGGATTCATGAGTTTAAGCATTATCATCCGGAACGTCCCGAAACGAATACTACTGTTGTTTTTAAAGAATTCTCTCGAATAGCCGGAAAAGATGATGAACCCTATTATCCTGTCAATACTCCACGAAACACTGAATTATTGAAAAAGTATCAGAAGGAAACCATGTTACTAAACAATATTTGGTTTGGTGGCCGTTTAGGTGAGTATCGGTATTTTGACATGGACGACACAGTTGACGCTGCTTTGCAATTAAGCGGACATATATGCGGAAGATTGTAGACAAGAGTATATGAGTAGGCAGTTATATCTACATATAGGTACACCCAAGACAGGTACAACTATGATACAGCGAACACTATTTAAAAATCATGATGTCCTGATCGGGTTAGGTG
>JAEOSP010000583.1 GCA_016840305.1 Candidatus Hodarchaeota archaeon | reverse complement strand
CCAAATCGATTTTTCTCCTTCACAATTTGCAAGAATATTGCTGGATAGCAGCTAAATAAACTTTTTTTAGTGAACTTATTAATTTTTGTGTTACATTACCGAGGAGGATTTTTATCCAAAGTCCAAAATTTAGGGACTGCTATTTAGTACTCTAAACTTTTCTTTTGCCATCAATACTTACCCATTAATGAGCATGTTTGGTCAAGTTTATAATTACTGCTCTCATCCTCTATTGATCTTAAAACTGCTTGAAAGTTCGGTAAATATGGATCGGTAGCAGAGCAAATAAAAAATATTTCACCCTGCTGTTAACAGCATTTCGTAAGACTCAATGATCAATATCTTCCTTTTTCTGGGACTGATTGGATTTCCGATTTAATAAACGAATAAGGTATTTCCGGTTTATGCTGTATACACCACTCAATTCGTTGAGCAGTTTTGTTTTTTGTTTTCTTGGTATTCTTTGATATTTAACTTAGAGCCGCCTTAACTTTAGTCCTTTTTCAATTCTAAAACTCATCTGTTGACTCCTTTTTTCATGATAACCTCCAGTAGTGTTTGGTTACCTCTTTATATGAGTTAACGAAACATTTTTCGTACAGACTTAATTTTTCATACGGTTACTTTTTACTTGAGTCAATTCGCAGAATTGCCACCGATCACAAAAATTTTGACTAAAAATGCATGTTGATATAACCTATAGAAACCATTTTTTTCTTACCACTTCAATTGAAACGGAGTTTAATATGCCTCAATCGTATGCTGCAAATACTTCACTAATAGCCGATTCAAAACTTGATGATCAATTTGAACCATCAGATTACAACTGGAAGACTTTGACAAAAGCTGGATTGGTCTTTGCAACCGCAACCGGTGCTTTTTTAGCTTTAAAAGTTACGGGGTCGTTTAGTTTACTCTCTTCTTGGTTGAGGGGTTCATTATTAGAAGACGATCTCGATGAATCAGACGTATTGGTAAATTCTGATGATTTTCTTGCACAAAAAGTTTACTCAACATCGATAAACGAAGATACGCCGATTTTACTAGAAAATGGTACTGATTCAATGCAGCTGACCACCTTTGAGGCGTTACACTTAGATGATTCGAATGCTCTCAATGTTAAGCCAACGGGATTGAGAACGTGGAATAGTGATGCTGTGTTAAAATACATGAGCCCACTGCATGAAGACATGTGGGGATGCCAAGTGGGGATGATTTTGGGAACCATAGGAATGACGGTCACAAAGAATCCGCTAGTGATGGGGATGAGCGCGCTGGCGTGTTGGCCGCAGGTAGGGGCACAATCTTCGGGTTCTTCTTGGCTGTTGCAAGAAGATTTTGATAACACAACACTGGATACTTAATGGGAAGTAGTGAATTTCCCAGGGTATGGGGGGTATTTGCTCACAGATAACCCAGGATATTTGCGCTATTATCTGGAAGGATCTAAAGGTAGTTCAAATAATGGGTGGAAAGTCAACTATGTCCCTTCTGGAGGTTGGAATCCCCCTACCACGTTGCTGAGATCGTTCAATGGCACGAAGTGGGTATTAGAAACAAAAGTGGATTATAACCTACATTATAGAGTTGGTACTAGTTCCACAGGCTCTCAATGTCCAGAACTGTATGTCGCTTTTGGTACCGAAGTTGATAACTATATTCGTATAGAGCGTTGTGTGGATTATGCTTATACTTCAAATTACTTAGGAGCCTCTGTTCAAAATACAAATGGAATACCTGAATCCATTTGGAATGATACTATTCGCGCACCTAATGATATAGATATCAATGAATGGATGAGATATACATATGATTACAAGATAGAAAGGAACGATAGGGACATTTCCGTTTATATCAGTTTTGATAGCGCTCCTTATAATCTAATAAATTCATTTACCCTCCCTCTATTGATGGGAGATTCTCAAAAAATTATTATAGATCAAACCATTTGGACAACTGCGGGCTCATATGCTGATTGGGATTATTTTCACGTAACAGAACCAGGTGAACTAGGATCATCAAGCGAGTTGTCTTTATCGGATCAATCTGCTGCTTCTAATGAAATGCCGATTTTAATCAATAATGCTTTGTCTATCGAAAAAGGCGGGACAAGGATACTGAATACAGAAAACTTAAGTGCGACTGATGCAGATAATAACGATGCAGAGCTTTTGTTCACTTTTAGCGACTTGCAACATGGCGAATTTCAGTTTGTTAATGGAACATCAATCACTGAATTCACGCAACAAGAAGTCATTGGGGGAAATATTCAATTTGTGCATGATGACAGTACAACAGCTCCATCGTATTGGGTTAGTGTCGGGGACGGCCTAATTAGTACACATCCAGCACACGTAATTGTAGACTTTGAGGCTTACGTTCCTTTAAGTGAAGAATTCCAAGTAAATACATATACAACAGATGATCAATGTCTGCCTTATATAGCAGAACTAAGTGATGACAAATTCGTAGTGACGTGGTGCAGTTTCTATCAGGATGGAAGTTATCGGGGTGTTTATGCACAGATGTATAATTTCAATGGATCAGAATATGGTAGCGAATTTCGAGT
>JAEOSP010000582.1 GCA_016840305.1 Candidatus Hodarchaeota archaeon | reverse complement strand
AATAGATCTTATACCAGATCATACCTATGAAGTCCGACCGGTGTTCTTCAAGGATGAAAATCTTTTCACACTCATCGTTGGACGGCCTGGGATGAAAAAATAAGGGCATCTGTCTATCACACCAGAGTGACCTTCGACCCACTTACATGCAGCGTCCCCTAAGTCGCTGAGTCAATTTAATTGAGTTCCCCCTTCTCTCTTCCCTGCATACTTCATAAAAAGCGAAAAATATTTCATTGGGCTCATATTTGTTAATAAGTCAGAATCATCTCCAAAGAAGTTGGAGTGGTCCTAAGGGGTCAAGGGGTCGAGGGTGCAAGGATTCGAGTGAAATGCTTAAGAATTTGAAGGATCTGAAAGTTTGGCAAAAGTCGTACAGACTCTGTTTGGATATTTATAAAATAACCAGAAGATTTCCAAAAGAAGAAAGATACTGCCTGACATCTCAAATCAGAAGGGCTGCCGTATCGTTTCCTTGAAATATTGTAGAAGGATATGGAAGGAAGACAACAGCAGGCTATCTTAGGGAACATTACATTTCCTGTGGTTCTGTTTGTGAATTGGAGACCCAAATCCTTATCTCGGGTGACTTGGGTTATGTAAATATAGATAATTTAAATGTCTAAAAGATGATGCAGCGGAAGTTGAGAGGATACTCAAAGCGCTAACAAAGTCGTTGGGGAACAAACGCTTGGACCCTTGAATCCTTGAATCCTTGTCTACCTTGTAGGCTGGCTTTTTCTTCAACTAGGTTGGAAAAAAACCGTAAATCATAATGCATTATGCATTAATCATAGAGATAAAATGTCCATGAAATTATTATAAATATTCTATGGTTTGTTCTTCTATTTATTGACAAAATTTTATAATTAATTTATTCATAATTAATAGTAATTAATAGTAATCATAAATATTGATCATTCTTTTTATTGTTTAACTTTATAAACGGCACCTGTTTATCACGATGAGGATACCCCAAAAAGGCGACATTTACTCCTCTTTGAAATCTAAGATTTCAAGGAGTTCAATAAAATATGTTTTGACAAATACTGCAAATTATTATAAAAAGTTAGATTTATAGTATCACATCGTAACTATCAATCTTAACCTTAATTGGCTTAATTGGTTCCGGCTTGATTGATTCTGGAATTATTAAATTGCCGACAATGATGAGTGACATGAAAAAATATCTAATCAAAGGGAAAACAATTGCGCAGTTCATCATCTGTTTTTTGGTCGTTGCTCTATTTGCCGCCGATACACAAGCGACAAGCAAACCACCTTCCTTGACGGGCAATAAAGCAGTTAGTGATACTAACGCAGATTTTGCTATACAGAAACAATCACTTCGCAAGGCTCTTCAAAAGCTTATGGATATGCTTTTTGTTTTCCTTGAGTCAATTCAAAAGCGTGAAGATATAGGGCTGGAAGAAAAAAAGCTAATGGCCATTGATTTTATAAAAAACGTACGCTGGGGGCCTGATAACCAATATTATTTTTGGATATTTGACCTTGATGGCAAAATGATAATGGAGCCTTTATACCCTGATATAGATGGTGAAAATTGCATCGAGTACAAAGACGTTAACAACAAGGAGATTTTTGTTTCATTTACCAACATAATTACCGAAAACGGACAAGGTTTCGTTGAGCATCATGGGTTAGGGTATAATAATGAAAAATCGAAACCCGGTATAACCTTAGTAAAATCAATAGAAGCCTGGGGCTGGATTATTGGTACATATGGTGAATTTATCGGTGCTGAATTTTATGAAGAGCCAGTAGAACTTAAGTTTCTTGTTCCTTATCCCGGACATATTGAAGAGGAAGGACCAGCCAGTCCGATATAGCGTAATATGGCTTTTGCTTTAATGCGAAAATTTATGACTCGGCCTTGAAACGACTTAACTAATAATTAATGTATTTGATGCGCAACTGTTGCTATGGTGCGAGAATTCCTATCGACTGCCCGAATCGCCAGAAATAATGAGGCGATCCTTCTT
>JAEOSP010000581.1 GCA_016840305.1 Candidatus Hodarchaeota archaeon | reverse complement strand
TTAGATCGTTTATGCAATTTAGTAATAGAGAAAGACCCCCTTGCACCTTTGGCTAAGACATTGATCGCAAATCATATTAGAGGGCTCATGCGTTACGGCCGAATTAATATCCTTGATATGATTATAAGAAAAATTGTTGATCAAGACGGTCCTTTATGGCCGGCAGCGCTTGATAGCATAAAGGATAGTTTGCGCTACGAAGGCAATAAGATGCCTGATGAAGGCAAAAGTAAACTTCAGGAATGGGTGTCTCTTTTGACACCAAGTGACTTAGCTGACCGGTTAAACCTTCTTGTGACAAATCCACCGTATGAACATGAGGAAAAAGAAGATAGGCATTATGTAGACATTTCGGCTAAAAATGCAAAGCTCTTGGCAGAGGAATTAGCAACAGACATGGATTCTATAGTGCCGCTAATAGATAACCTTTTGGTCGGTGAGCAGCGTCAAGCATATTGGTTTGGAAAAAATTTAGTCGAAGCAGCAGGCAAGTGGGAACCCCTTTTATCGGAAGTGATAAGGAAAGTTATTAATATCGAAAACCCTAATATTAATTTTTTATTGGGGATTTTAAACGGGATATTTAATCTGGAAGCCTCCGAATGGAATACTATTGTTGAAATCTTCTCAGTTAAAGAAAATTTAAACCAATATTATGCACATGCATTAGTTACCGGTAAAGTTACGATTGAACAGCTTAAATCTCTTACTGAACTAATAGGTCAAAATAAAATCGAACCTGTCGCGGCAAATACATTTTTATATGGAAGATCACTAAAGCATCTTAATTATATTGATGTTGCACAATTTGTGAAGAACTTGGCATCCATATCGGATAATTCCGCATGGATAGCTCTTGATATAGTTTCAATGTATTGCCATGGTGATTCTGAAAAGTGGAATAATTGCAAACCTACTTTTAGAGAAATTGTTATTACACTGAGACTTGACAGGGAAGACAAAAAGCAAGGCCAGCTTGAAATGCATCACTGGCATGATGTTGTCAAGAAACTATTACAAGATGATGATGCAGATTTCGCAATAGATATAACGAGACAAATACTTGCAAGTTGCACTGACAAACTTAGTTTAGGAGACCTGTGGCACTATATTCAGCCAATAGTTAGAATTATTTTTCAAAAACATGCAAAAGATGTTTGGCCACTATTCTCAGAAGCGATTAAAAATGCTGCCCCACTTGAAGAATTTAGATTAATTCAATTACTCGGCTCAGGAAGTTCATTCAACAAAAAGAAACCCAGTGTGCTATCAGACCTTCCAGATGAACTTTTAAAAGAATGGTGTCTTAAAAACCCTGAAACAGCACCAGAGTTTGTCGCACAAACAACAGATGTTTTATTAGATACTGACGACAAATACCAAATATCTCCAAGGGCACAGTTTCTGATAGATAATTTTGGGGATAATGAAAAGGTACTATCAGAATTATCAGCAAACCTGTCTTCATTCGGCTGGAGCGGATCATTAGTCCCATATTTGAAAAAGGAAGCCGATGCACTGGAATGTTTGAAGGATCACAATAATATTAATATTAGAAACTGGGTTAATAGGCGGTTTGACTATCTCTCTAAGATGATAGAAAGAGAGACCCGCCGTGATGAAGAGCATGATTGGGGTATCTATTAAATTAAGGTCTTGCCTGGGACAAGCCTGTATCTATGCTTTCAATAAAGCCAACATATCTTTATTCAAGTTCCACTTTTTGGAACGTAAAGATATCACCGCGAATTAATGAAGGCATGGATCACACTATCACAATGAAAATACTGAAAACTTTTGCAGAGGTAAAGGCGCATCTATCGACGGTTCAATCTTTTGCAGACAAAAACAAATCCGCACTGGGTTTCCTTCCAAGTTCTGCATTTCGCGAACAGGCATTTCGCAACAGATTATGGATAGCAACTCGTGAAGAAACTAATGAGTTCTTAGGATACTTGCTCTTCGGAGTCAGATTCCCTTCTATAAAGATTTTTCAGATCTTTGTTTCTCCTGAAAATAGGAAACAAGGGATTGCGTCAAATCTTGTGAGACAGCTTGTTGATTTTGGTGAGGATAATAACTACCTGACAATCTCTGCGAGGGTTGCAGCCGACCTCCCCGCCAATAGGTTCTGGGAGAGTATCGGATTCAATCTGGTACGCCAAGAGCCTGGTGGTAAGGCGCTTAGGCGCAAGATAAACATACGCATTAAAGATTTAGATACACCTTCTTTGCTCAAAATGATGGATTTTGTTCCTACTGCTCCATCAACAAAAATCAAAGATCTCCACTTTAGTCCCGGACCCATTTCAAAAATTTCTACCTATGTTTTAGACCTCAACGTCTTTTTTGATGTTGTCAGAGATCGAATGCATCGTAAGGAAGCGTCTCTTTTAATAAAAGCTGGGCTAAATCACCAAATTAGGGTGCGTGTCACACCCGAATTCACGGAAGAACTCAGAAAGTACACCAAGGCGGGTCAGCCAGATCCAATTCTAGAGTTCGCAAAAGAAATACCTACTTTACCAAAAATCGAGCCCACAGAAATCGACCTTTTGTTACCTGAGCTACAAACACTTATATTTCCTTTCCGTTCACCCACAGGCAAACACGCAGACAAGTCTAAATCTGATCTGATGCATTTGGCACATGAATGGTGTCAAAGCTTGATTTGTGAATAAGAATATTTTTAAATTTAATATCAGCAGGTTAGGATCGACATCAAACCTTGATTTGTAGTTGTATGA
>JAEOSP010000580.1 GCA_016840305.1 Candidatus Hodarchaeota archaeon | reverse complement strand
TCTTAGGGTGACAACATGAAACAAGAAATTCTCGCGATCATACAAGATTGGGTTCAGGATGCTGGTAGAGAGGCATACTGGCCTAGCCACATTGAATTGTACGGAAAACAGATTGGTTTTTTGATCTACATATTTGCAGCTCTAGCGATCGTTCTAGTTTTAATCGGAGTATATCGTAACATGCGTGTATGGTTCCATGGGAAATATGATAGAGAAAACCAGAGTTCTTATTCATTCTTTATCTCCTTAGTTGTTCGTGCGATTAAAAACCTCTTCTCTTTAACTTTACCAAAAAGATTATACTACGGAATCGGAGCTGGAATCACTAAAAGGAAAACCATGGGTTGGACTAGTCTTGTTATCCATTCTATGATCATGTTTGGTTTTCTAGGTGCACTTATTGCTACCTTAATCTCCACCGTTCATGAATACCTCTTCCATGAGGAACTACTTGTTGGGCCAATTTATGTTGTCTATTCATTAGCTGCAGACTTTGCTGGGTTGTTATTATTATTTGGAGTATTGTTAGCAATTGCTAGACGTTACTTACGTCAAAAAGATTTCTATGAGTATTCTGGTGTTGAAGACTTATTCCTTCTGTTGATGTTATTCTATGTTAGTATATCTGGATTTTTTATTGAAGCTGCCCGAATACTATATGGTATTGTTAATTTAGGTTCAGAAGCCATGTTATTCGAAATTTTTTCTTTCATAGGATATCCTTTAGCCGTTATTATGGAAACGATTTTTTCTCCAACAAATAGCCAAATATTTGCTTTTCATGCATTTTTCTCCCTTTCCCACTTGATTGTGGCATTTGTTGGAGCGGTATACATTGCTAATGGTAAATTTTTCCATATAGTTGTCGGTTTGGCAAATATTATTCTAAAAGATGTCGAGAATCCAAAAGGGAAATTGAATTTCCCTGGAGATGGAATTACAAAAATTGAGGACTTCTCGTTTTATCAATTATTTGAGACTTCAGCTTGCATGAAATGCCATTTTTGTCATAATTATTGCCCTGCCAATGATTCTGGAGAACCTTTATCACCTCTTATGATAGTACAAAATATTAAAAACTGGGGAAAGAAACAATATGGATTGATTCAATCACATAAGGACACTCCAATACTAGGTGATAATCAAGAAAAATCTGGTCTTACTGAGGACGTTTTATGGGCTTGTGTAACTTGTTATGCTTGTGTAAATTCATGTCCTCATCTTATTAACCATGTAGACATGATTGTTGGGTTGAGAGCCTCGCTTGTTGAAGATGGTTGTGTTCCAGGAACCTTCACAACTATGCTGGAAAGTGTGTACAATTATGGAAATGTATGGAATCAACCTAAACGAGAGCGAACTAATTGGCTTAAAGAAGGAAAATTGCCTAAAATAAAAAAATCAGAATCAAAGCTATTATGGTTGCCTGGGGATACACTAGCTTATGATCCTAGAAATCAAAAAGTTGCACGTGCGACATTTGAGATATTTACTAAAGCAGGAGTTGATTTTGGAACTTTCGGGGATGCAGAAAAAAATGATGGAAATGAAATGCGAAGAATCGGAGAAGAAGCGCTTTTCAAAATGTTAGCTGAAGAGAATATAAAAATGTTCAATAAACGTGGAGTTAAACGTATTGTAACTTCATCTCCCCATGCATACAATACCATCAAGAATGAGTATCCTGAATTAAATGGACACTTCGATGTAGTACATGTAACTGAATTTATGCTTGAATTGATTGAAGAAGGTAGAATTAAATTCACCAAAGAGCTGAATTATGCTGTTACCTATCATGATCCCTGTTATTTAGGAAGATACAATGATGTATACGAAGCTCCACGGAAAATCATTGAAAAGCTTCCTGGTGTTACCATGAATGAAATGCCTAATCATGGTCAATTTTCATACTGTTGTGGAGGTGGTGGAGGTAATATGTTCAGGGATACACCTGATTGGGTTGAAACTAGAATTTCTGAGCGCCGTGTACTAGAAGCGAAAGATACATTGTCAGAGATGAATGTATCTGATAGAGGAACACCACCTAAAAAGGTTTTAATAACTGCATGTCCATTTTGTACTAGTATGCTGACAGATGCATCCAAAACTCAACAACTAGAAGAAACTCTTGAAGTTATGGATCTTGTGGAGATGATAAATGAAGCAATGGGTGACTTACCTTTTTCTACCTATAGCTTCACGTAATTTTCACGATTTTCTTCCACTCTTTCTCTTTTTCATTCCTTTCCCTTTGTTCGGAAGACTCAAAAAATAACAATCTGTCTAATCAAAAAAACGCTTAATAGGGGTGTTTTTAATGAAAGAGCATTTTCTGGTTATTAATCCGACAGCTGCAGGTGGAAGGGTTGAAAAAATATGGAAGGAAAGAATAAAACCGATTCTTGATGAAAGCTTGGATTATGATTATGAATTTACAACCCATCCTGGTCATGCAATTGATATTGCACGAACACGTGTTAATGAAGGGTACAAAGTCATTTGTTCAGTATCTGGAGATGGAACAGCTAATGAGGTAATAAATGGAATTCTTAAAGCTGATAAACCTGGAATATTTGCCGGATTCACTGTTGGAACAGGGAATGATATTCCAACTGTATTTGGTGTTCCTGAAAGTGATATTGATGCCTTGGTAGATTGTCTGATTAATGGAAAAGATAAGAAATTTGATATGGGATATTGTCAGATAGCTGATCGTTACTTTGCTGGTGTAGCTTCAATGGGTTTCGATGCTGAAGTTGCTGATCGATCTAATAAGGGTGATAAAAAGAGAAGTGGGACAGGAAATTATCAATTAGCAATCTTTCAAACTCTCTTGAAATTCAAACCATATAACATCATTATTGAACCTGATTCCTCTGAACCTATTTCTGGTCCACGGATGCTAATAGCAATTGGTAATGGAAAAAGATACGGTGGAGGTATGCATATTTGTCCAGAAGCATCCCCTAACGATGGAAAATTTCATGGGACCACATTAAAAAAAATCAGTCGTTTATCATTAATTCGTCTTTTTCCAAAAACTTATGATGGAAAGCATTTGACTCATAAAGCTATTGAAACTTTCGAGGGAACAAAGATTAAAGTTTCTTCCCCAGATAAGCCGTGCCTTTATCAAGTAGATGGTGAGATCTTGGGTCATCTCCCTGAAACATTCATTTCAAAACCTAGTATATTAACAGTCCGTGTTCCTGATCCATGGATTTCCTATACTGAAATCTGGCAAAAGAAACTAGAAGAAAAACATAGAAAGAAGTAAAGGTTTCTTAAAATTCATTATATGAGAATGAAATTTATTAAAAAAATAATATTAAATTTGTGTACATATTAGTTGCAAGGAGAATTTAAATTGAAAATTGAAAAAATTCATGCACGTGAAGTATTTGATTCACGTGGTAATCCAACTGTTGAAGTAGATTGTTATCTGGATAGTGGAATTGTTACAAGAGGTATGGTGCCATCAGGTGCAAGTACAGGTATTCATGAAGCGTTAGAATTAAGAGATGGTGGAACTCGACTGATGGGTAAGTCAGTTTCTAAAGCTGTGAATAATGTGAATCAAATTGCTTCGAAACTAGTGGGAAAATCCCCTCAAGATCAGTCAGCGATCGATAATTTTCTTCTAGAATTGGATGGTACAACTAACAAATCAAATTTAGGAGCCAACGCTATTCTAGGAATTTCTATGGCTGTTTGTAAAGCAGGAGCGAAGAGCAAGGGAATTCCTCTATATCAGCATCTTGGTGATTTACAAGGCAACTCCGATTTTTACCTTCCTATTCCAAGCTTGAATGTAATTAATGGAGGAGAACATGGAGGAAATGATATTGCCTTCCAAGAATACATGCTAATGCCTATAGACGCCCCAAGTTTCAAGGAAGCCTTCGTTCTAGGGGTAGAAGTGTATCATAATCTCAAAAAAATTATCAAGAAGAAGTATGGTGTAACCGCTGTCAATGTGGGTGATGAAGGTGGTTTTGCTCCACCTTTAGATAAGGTAGAAGAACCATTACGACTTATTATGGCAGCTATTGATGAAGCGGGTCATACAGGTAAGTTTCAGATTGCTCTAGATCCTGCAGCTTCTGAATTCTACTCAAATGGTAAATATTTGGTTGATGGTGAGGCTCTTGAAGCCGATGACTTCATTGATGTTTATGAAGGATTTTTAGAGAAGTACCCAATAATTTCAATAGAAGATGCTTTTGATCAAGATGACTGGGACACTTTCCGAAAGTTTAACGAAAGAAATGGTTCTAAATTACAAATTGTTGGTGATGATCTTCTTGTAACTAATGTAGAACGTATCAAAATGGCAATTGAAAGAAATGCTTGCAATGCTTTATTACTAAAAGTGAATCAAATTGGTTCTGTGACAGAGAGTATTAACGCAGCAAAATTATCCCAAGAGAATAATTGGGGCATAATGGTCAGCCATCGTAGTGGAGAAACAGAAGATTCATTTATAGCAGATTTGGCAGTTGGTTTGAAAACAGGACAGATAAAAACAGGAGCTCCTTGTCGTTCGGAACGTTTAGCCAAATATAATCAGTTGATACGAATTGAAGAAAAACTAGGTGACAAGGCTAAATACGCTGGAAAGAATTTTCGCTCACTTTAGGATGAGAACTTCCAATCTTTCCTTATTCCCCTTCTTTTATTGACAACCTTCTCACAGAATTATGGCGAATAATCTGAATTTAGTAAAACCAAGCTTTTGTTTGGTTGAATATTTACTTTTTACTTGATTTGTTATGCCTCATTTTGGATTGATGGATTCGGAAGAGATGAAACCAGATGAAGCATCACTTCTACGAGCCAGGTTACATATTAGAGGGGGCAAACGTCGATTAAAACAAGGAAAAGTATCGGCAGGTATTGCTGCCCTTCATGATGGCCTTATTCATGCTATGCACTGGTATATCTATACAAATCATCCTGAACTAATGTATCCTGATGTTGAGGCTGATTACGATTTAACAGACGGTATGACTCTACTCTGGTTTCTACAGAGGACTGAATCTTTTGCACATTTCTCCTATAAAGAAGATTTCCAATACCTGTCTGATGTCCTAGATCAGGCATTAGATAACAAAATTAGTGGATTCGATAAGACTAGGTACCTTAGAATTATCAATAAATTTATGAGTATTCTAGGAGTTGAACCATTTTCTTATGAGGATCTCCCTTCAGAGGATCCATCTATATACTAAAAAGTGAGTAACAGTTGTTAAAACTATTAAGTTAATTCTAGCCACTTTTCGTATTTAAAAATGATGAAAATTTATTGGCTCGTATTCTCTTTTTTTCCAATTTATTAACATCAATGCCCCTATTTTTACTTTGATTGAGAGAACCTGATTATTAATAACGATTCTTACACTTTATGTAGCAAATTACATTAATAAATGTCTACTAGAAAAAGAGGATTCGACGAATATCCGCTGTAAAGCCAAATATATTGTCTGAAATAGCTTTAAACATAATAAATTGTAGACGTGTGTCACAATGTCGAAAAGTAGAGAAGAAAAAAATATTCTGTGGTTTGATGAACTCAGAATTGAAGATGTACCACTTGTTGGTGGAAAAAACGCCAGTTTAGGCGAAATGTATCATCATTTAACCGAAAAGGGCGTGAATATCCCTAATGGTTTTGCAATTACCGCAAGCGCTTATAGACATCTCCTCCGCGATGCAGGGATCGAGGATGCGATCAAAAACGCTATAGCTGGTTTGGACACTCATGATATCCGAAATCTCCAAGAAAGAGGAAGAAAAGTCCGTGATATTATTCGTTATGCTAAATTACCAGCTGATCTCGAACAAGAAATCCGAGACTCATATCAAGAATTATGCGAGAAATCGGGTAAAGTAGATGTAGATGTTGCGGTCAGATCAAGTGCTACAGCAGAGGATCTTCCTGATGCTTCATTCGCAGGTCAACAAGAAACCTATTTGAATATCCGAGGAGAAGAATCGCTCTTAGATGCCTGTCGATCATGCTTTGCAAGTCTATTTACTGATCGTGCAATTTCTTACCGTCAGGACAAAGGTTTTGGTCATTTTGATGTTTACTTATCCATCGCAGTTCAATTAATGATTCGTTCAGACTCCGCTTCGTCTGGAGTTATATTTTCAATTGATACAGAATCAGGTTTCGAGAGAGCTGTCTTTATTACGGGTGCTTACGGCCTTGGAGAGACTGTTGTACAAGGTTCTGTTAACCCAGATGAATGGTACGTATTCAAACCCACATTAAAAGATGGGAAAAGACCTATTGTTGGTAAACGATTGGGATCAAAAGAAATTATGATGGTTTACACCTCTGATAGCCGAAGACCAGTAAAAACCGTTGATACCCCTGATTCAATGCGAAAAACATTTTGTATAACTGACGATGAAGTTCTAAAATTAGCACAATGGACAGTTATTATCGAAGATCACTACGGAAAACGTATGGATATCGAATGGGCTAAAAACGGTGATGGTGATTATGAGGGTGATGGTGAACTTTATATTGTTCAGGCTAGACCTGAAACAGTTCATTCTCAGAAATCTGCCAATGTTATTGAAACATACGTTCTCAAAGAAAAAAGCCAAGAACTAGTTTTTGGTCAAGCTGTTGGAGCAAAGATTGGTCAAGGTGAAGTTAATGTCATAAAAACCTCTGCCCGTATCCGCGATTTCAAGAAGGGACAAGTTCTTGTCACGGATATGACGGATCCCGATTGGGAACCAATTATGAAAATTGCTTCTGCAATTATTACAAACCGTGGTGGACGAACCTGTCACGCTGCTATT
>JAEOSP010000579.1 GCA_016840305.1 Candidatus Hodarchaeota archaeon | reverse complement strand
GTGCTTCTGATTGACTAAATCCTCTACCTTCATAACCAGTTTTTTCAATGAATAAGTTTATCTTATTTATTATTGAATCGACGGATTCCTTAGCAATTTTGTCGGTAGTATCAAACCCTGCATCGTAAACGAGTCGAGCTCGTTTTTTCTTCAACCCCCTAATGCGAGCAAGATTAGCTAGTTTAACAAATTCGAGAACTAAACTTGGAGATAAATCCGTTTTTTCTGCAATTTCATCCCTTTCTGCTTGAGTCTTTCCCCGATCTAATAAATCCTTTATTGACCGTAAACCCGCCTTATTTAACTTTTTTTACATCCGACCCTAACCTTTACATATACTTTTTTTAACTTGATCAAGTAATAAATTAGATGGGTAGGATGAATGAATTCAATGACTAAGATAAATTTATTTACGATATCAATGTTACTTATCGTACTACTACCAGTAAGTAAAGGAATAAGCTTTCCTTTAAGGAATAATGAGTCACATTATTTAACTATAAGGAATTCACTTCAGGAGAATGATAAACTAGCCTTTAATTCCAGTTTTGATGAAAACATTGCTCAATTCATGCTGGAAGGAAATATTCCATCACTAGCCGCAAGTGTGGTTTATCAAGATAATATAATTTGGTCCAAAGGATATGGTGAGCAACCTAATGAGAATGTGGCATTTCAGATTGGTAGTATTACCAAAACTTTTACAGCAACAGCTCTACTTCAACTTTATGAACGGGGAATATTTGATTTAGATGAGGATGTTAATTATTATCTTCCATTTTCGTTAAGAAACCCTAATTACCCCAATACACCAATTACTTTCAGGAATCTGCTTCTTCATCAGTCAAGTCTTCTCCGGGGTGGACCATTCTATCAGTCTTTTGTTTTTAATGACTTGGATTTGAAAGAAGGTTCAACGAATGAAAGCTTACCTTCTTTTCCCGCTTGGATAGATGACGTTATTTTTTCATCTGAATTAAACTACACTACTGAAGAAGAAGTTTGGGGAACATGGGCTCCTGGAGAAAAGCAAAGAGATTCTTACGGAAGAACTCGATTAGCTTATTCTAACTTAGGATTCGATCTTCTAGGTTATTTAGTAGAGTGTCTATCAAATCAAACCATTGAAGAGTACTTCGAATCCAATATATTTGATCCCTTGAATATGTCCAATACTCATTACACCTATCAATCTTATCCGTCTGATGGTGTAGCTTTTTCCTATGAATGGATTCCAGAAGAAGAAAATGTATATAATTACACTACTGATGAAAATGATAATTATCATCTTCCCATCTTTAATTTAGATGAACTAGGAGCAGGAGCTTTACGATCAACAACAACAGATTTAGCTCGCTATTTGATAGCTCATATGAATAATGGAATGTATCAAGATAATAGAATGCTGTCCGAGGAATCAATCAATCTTATGCACAATGAAAGTTTAGAAGACTACGGTATCAGTTTCCATGATAGTTATGGATTTGGATGGATGAATGATATACTAATTAGTATTGAACTGGATGGAAAGCATTTGACACATTTTCTTCAAGGACATGGCGGAAGAGTATTTGGTACTAATTCGCTAATGCTTTTCAATCAGGAAGCAGAGCTTGGTGTGATACTTTTTCTGAATCAAGGATTCGGCTTTGTACCTCAATATGACAACACATGGGATCTTTTTGATGTCTTGTACAAAGAAAGCCTTATCTTTAGAAACCTTAGTCTTTCTAGTTCTGGTAATGTTTCTGGGTTTTCACTCTTGTTTTTCAGCCTAGTAATGGTTTCATATGTCATTTTCATGAAATATCGCCGTGATAAAGGTACTACAAAGAAATAGCGTAAAATTATTCTCCTTAAGACTGAAACTCCTCAAAATCACATTTGATAAGGGAGATATCTAATACAATTTTCGAAATCTGGATAAATAGAGTACTTTTGTGGTATGGCTTAGAGTGAAAAGATGCTATTCACCAGTAATCGCATGAGACCCATAAAATCTAACTAGGACAGGTAGAAGTAATATCCCTCTGTCTTTTTATATTTAATAAAGAAAATACATAGAAAACTAAAAATATTCGAAGGTAAAAGAAATGAAAGCAGTTATCGCAACAAAATATGGGGCTCCAGAGGTTTTGTCTATCTATGAGATAGACGAGCCTATTCCGAAAAATAATGAAGTTTTAATAAAAATTCATGCAACAACGGTCCACAGGGGAGATGTGAGAATGAGGAAGTTTGATGTTCCTCGTGCATTTTGGATTCCTGCTAGATTAATTTTGGGTATTAGAAAACTCAAAAACTCAATCCTTGGGATGGAGATTGCAGGCGAAATAGTCAGTACCGGAAAGGATGTATCGTTATTCAAAAACGGTGATCAAGTCTTTGCCTCTACCTTTTGGACTGGTTTTGGAGGGTATGCTGAGTATGTAACTATGCCTGAAGACGGAGTATTGACATTAAAGCCAACCAATATGACTTTTGAGGAAGCCACAGTTATTCCAGCCGGGGGGATTACTGCTTTGGGCGTTATTAAACAAGCAAATATTCAGAGTGGTCAAAAAGTCCTTATCTATGGTGCATCAGGTAGCATTGGGACATTTGCAATTCAACTTGCCAAATCATTTGGAGCAGAAGTGACAGGAGTGTGTAGTACATCTAATTTAGCACTTGTTAAGTCCTTAGGAGCTAATAAGGTGCTAGATTATACAAAAGAAGATTTCACCGACAATTTTGAGAAATACGATGTTTTCTTTGACGCAGTAGATAAATTTCCATCTAAACTTGGTAAAAAATCTCTAAAGCAGACAGGTATCTATCTCAATATCGACAAAGCATCAGATAAAATAAAGAAAAAGGATGGGCCCAGCTTGCTTAAAGAGCTTAAAGAGCTGATTGAGGAAGGAAAACTTAAAGCAGTGATCGATAGAACCTACACGTTAGACCAAATCGTTGAAGCTCATCGCTATGTGGAAACAGGTAGAAAGAAAGGGAATGTAGTCATCACTGTCATGGAAAAAAACGAAACTTAGCTTTATGTATTTAGAATAGGTGAAAATAGTATGGCGAGATCATTTCGTGAGAAGATAACAGGAATAGGTTATTATTTGAAAAACGCATTAAGATATTGGAGGATCTCCTTCAAGTTAATATTCTCATATAGTAAATCTGAATGGTCCGAAATTACTGTTGATGAGTTACTTGATCGATTTAATTCTAATAACCCTCCGTTAATACTTGATATTCGTACTGTTCCAGAATTTAATGAAGTTCATATTCCGAATGCAAAATTAATACCCATTACAAAAATAGCGAAGTCAAAGGAACTTCTACCATTCAAAGAAAAGGAAATAATTACCTGTTGTCCGGGAGGAGGATTATCCTTAGCTGCTGTTGATGTACTGGTCAAAGCAGGGTTTAAAGATGTTAAAAGCTTACGCGAAGGTATGGATTCATGGGTGAAAAAAGGTTATCCCACCACTAAAGGCGATGATATTAGATCCGAGGAAGTAAAAGGCAAAGCTGAAATAATTGAAGTAATTCAATCCTTGGACGAAGAATATAAGGGTGAAATCCACTATACCGTAGATGCCCGGAATTTTAGCTGTCCAACACCTGTTTTAAAATCAATGAAAGCATTGAAAGCATTGAAGATTGGTCAAGTATTAGAAATTTTAGCTACTGATCCAGGAAGTAAAGCTGATATTCCAGCTTGGGTTCGATCTACTGAAAATGAACTCTTAGTTTTTGAGGAACGTGGCCCTAAAGATTTCCGTTATCTTGTCAAGCGAATGATGTAAAGCAAACTCATAATCTGGATGATTAAAGTTCCAAGAGGTAAAAATATTTAGATTAGCCAATAACTTCTTGTACAGAATGACCACAGTATTTTAAATCCATAAAGCACGAATAATTCTAGAATAAGTATGAACAACTTGGTTGAAGATATTTCCTCGGCAAGAACCATAGGCCCAAGAAAAATCGTACCAATATATCGCGGGACAGCCCAAGCGTGATTCCCAGTAAACCCTGTGTAAAATAAACTTTGCCCAATAATTAGTAGAGAAAAACTAGGTCGTTTGAAAAGAGCAAATAATCCGAGAGTAAGGAATAAGAAGACAAAAGTATATTTTTCAAGAGTCCACTTGATATCTCCTCCTTTAAGAAATTCAATCAACCCAGCCATGGGGTAAAGAAACTTTGCACCCCAATAAGTAGTAGTTACTTCATCAATAGGCATTGGAGAGAGTGAATTAATGAAATAAAGCCACCCTAAGGGTATTAAACCAAAAATAAGCACCCAACTGAGATTTAAATCAAAAAACATCAGAAGTTGCTCGATTTTCTCTCGGTTATGATCAGAAAATTTTAGATTGCTCCATGTATCGCCCCAACTCACTGAAGAAGTTAATCGTTCATCTATCGTGAATAAGAAACGTTTAATTCCTGAAATTAATACTAATAGAGGAAATAAGGGGATAGCTAATATACAACCCATAGCTGAACGGAATCCACGTTCCTTGATCTTTCGACCAAAATAAACTGGAATATAGAGGAAGAAAATCAAAGCACCAGGGTATCTTGCAAGAGTTGCAATTGCTAGAGTTAAACCAGCTGATTTATATTTTTCTTTTTCAAAAAAATACCAGGAAAGTATGAGAAAAGTGAGAAATACAGGTTCTGAATATGCCACAGTAGAAAAAGCAAGTACAGGGGGGAAAAAAGCAAACAATAAGGTTGCTCCTATTGCTTTTCCCTCTCCAAAATATAACCGACTTAGGTAAAAACAGCACACAACAGATAAAATGGAAAACAGATTAGCCACGAGCACACCAGCAGTAGCGACAGGGATTGCAATATTAACGAGTGTTCCGAAATTCATAACAAGCCTTATGAAGAACGGATAGAGTGGAGGAAAATTCCATATAGGAGAAACACTCCCAAGTCGATAAGGATCGTAATACCTACCTGATTCTGCAATTGTTAAATAGTACGTTGAATCCCACCGAGTACCTAGTAAATCAACAAGAAGATTATTGGTATAATAATTAGGAAAAATATCATCACCCAAAGAGAAATCAAAAAAAGTGAAAATAATGAGAAGAATCCCTAGTAAAATAAGTTTAACAAAAATAAATGTTGTAAGAGTGAAAATAAGAGCATGAAGTCTTACCCAGTCAGTCATGACAGTGTAATAACGATTTATTCGATCGAAATAGAAAATAATTTCTCCTCCAAATAATTTGATGCCTGGAAAATTAAGATAATAACAATATTCCAGTTATAAATATACTTTCGCTCCTCTTTAGCGATTTTCATTCAATTCTTTGATTCCTAGTATATACTTTTCTTAATGTGATCACTGAATTGTCCGAAATTAAATGGTATGTATTCCCTCTAAACCGTAAAAT
>JAEOSP010000578.1 GCA_016840305.1 Candidatus Hodarchaeota archaeon | reverse complement strand
TCAGATGCTGATTCTTCCCTTGGAATTACAGCTGGGATAGCTTATCTATCCTCACTTCCTTATGCGGATTCCTCTGTCTTGGGAATAATTGGTCATAGTATGGGTGCTGGCGCTGCACGTGCAGCAGCGATAAGTAATGGAAATATTACTGCAACGGTTTTGATTGGAGGAGCAACCTCGAATATTTCAAATGATTTCAATTCAACTTTTCCAAAGAATCTTTTAATTGCAGTGGGTAGATATGATGAATTCTTTACTGATGTTAATATATTAACAACAGAATTATCAAATATATTTGGAACATCAGATCCAATTATTCCAAATCAAATGTCATATGGAAGTTTTGATCCTGGAAACCAAGATGCCAGGAGACTAGTTATATCTAAAACTATTCATATCTTAGAACCGATCGATCCTAAAATAGTTTCAGAAACAGTAGACTGGATTCAAAACGCTTTAAAGCCACTAGAAGAAGTTGATGAATATTATTTAACTGCAAATAATCTGATCTATACTTTCCGAGATTTTTTTTCATTGCTAGGTTTGATTTTTATCATAGGCTCATTCTTCCCATTAATATTTTTGATCTATGATCTATCTATTTTTTCACAGGAAAAAGAAAGTCTTTCAAATCAATTAAATCCCATTCCGCTTTGGAAGACAAGTTTAACATGGGGAACTCTGATGATTTTATTATATCTTCCCTTTTCATTTCTCGGAATGATGATTCCAATTCCACCAATGAGATTTGCATCATCAATTGCTTTATGGCTGTTATTTGTTGCCTTAGTTTTATTCGGTGTTATTAGAACGCTCCCAAAAAGATACGGTCTCACTATTAACATTAATAGCAAAAAGATTAGACAAGCGCGGGATTGGTTACCAATTAAAGGTGTATTGTTAGCAATTGGAATTTTTATTGTCGTCTACTTCATTATTTGCTTCCTATATTCATTTGTTAACGTTCAACTAGGATTTGTTATCGCAATTTTCTCTAATATTTTGGTAATTGAACGCTTAATTAGCTTTGTGATTGTGCTTCCAGTATTTCTAGTATATTTTATCATAGATGGTTTATTTTTCCATGCAGCAAGGAACCAGATAGATAGCGATTCTGATTTGAAAGGAATATTCCTAAATATGGGTAAATTGATACTAGCTAAAAGTTGGCCATTCCTGGTCTTTACTCCTATTTACTTCCTTCGTATCTTTTTAGGATTGAATCTTTTGCCTGGGGGTTTACTAGCTCTTTCATTTCAGTTTTATCTGGTTATTGGGTTAATATTTTCGATAGGATCAATAATGACTTGGTTATGGTATCGTGTTAGTAAATCTATATTTCCAGGAGCAATATTCAATAGTCTGATCTTTGTTTGGGTGTTAGCATCAAATTTACCTGTGTGAAATTTTCACAATTAGTATAACTGATCATAAAGTGCGTTTATTTGTCTACAACCGCGGTTTTCAAGGTGATTCAAGGCACAAATGTTTGTAATATCCCCTTCTTCATCAACCTTTTTCCCAAATTTCCAGCATCCCCAACATTGCATCTTTCCAATCCCAAAAGGCCATTTACTCTTTTTATGTTTGCTTCTAACAACTTCACATAACTCTAATACTTTGTTCTTTGGGATACCACTCTCTTTAATGCTCATGCTATTTCAACACTCACAATTCACTTAATACGTAAATATAAATTTTAAGAAGGTTTGGAAGAAGGAACTTTGTTTTTTCTCTTATCCCTCCATTTAATTGAAATTCGTTTTTTAGATAGATATCTTTTTCATTTAACTTCATTGGATTTATTTTAGTGATAATAATGGTCGATATTCTAAGAAAAGAATTGCAAATGGATTTTGATAGTGCTGTTAGTCATGTCGAAAAAGTTGTCTCCGAGGAGGGATTTTCAGTACTGATGGTAAAAGCGATAGATGAAGTCATTAAAAATAAATTAGGGGTTGAAGGATATCCCAGATACACGTCGATAATGGCATGCGGAGCAGACTTAGCAAAAATGGCTCTAGATGTTAGTAAAGATGTCGGAACTCTTTTCCCATGTAGCTTTGTAGTGTACGAGGAAGATAATAAGGTTTTAGTAGCTCATGTGTCTATCATGAAAATGTCCACAGAATTAGGGTTTGTTTCTCAAGAAAAAATGGCTCATGTGATTGAAGAAACCTCTAAACGAGTTCGATCTGCTTGGGGAAAAATTTAATTCTCTTCCACTTATCCAATCGTTTTATAATGACTTCAGTTTGGTAACTGTTAGGAATCTATATGGACGATCGTTTAACAATACGTGAATTTCAGGGTGAAGACTGGCCAAAAATTAAGCTAGTTTTACTAGAATCAGATATTTATAGTGCTTATGGACCTACTATCCTTAAAAGTGAGAAAAGTCGAATAGAGTTTTATTCTCAAGTCCCTGAAAAAGGTAGAGTATTTATTGCTGTAATTCCAGATTCAGATTTTACAGAACAAGAAGATAAGTCTGAGAGGGTTGAAGAAATACCCATCAAAGAATTAATTGTTGGATATGCGGTGATTGATTTCTTTGGTCATGGAATATTCATATTATCCTTAATCATTGGGAAGCAATATCAGGATAAGGGTTACGGCAAGCAATTGATGGAATATATCAAGAAGTTTGCTTCAAAAAATAAGCAATATACTATCCTAAGGGGTTTTGCAGACGAACGTTTGGTGAAAGTGCACGTTTTTCTTATAAAACAGGGTTTCAAAGCCTGTGGTTTTGTAGAACATGACTTAGAATGGAACCACTCCACTATTCACTATGTATATCGATTATATAAGGAAAAAGAAGATGAATCTGATACTCCCTTGCTCTCTGCCTAGTTTTTTCCAGTGTAACTGTTAAAAAAGGCTATTTCCTCATTTTTCTTTCTCATAGGTCGTTTTCCTTCACTATTTCGTTGACTTTCACTCATTTCATCTGGTAGGAAAGATGTATGCATGCCTACTACAACAAGGGTGATAAGTGACATTTCAGCTGGAATTTGTAGGATTTCTTTAACTTGAATTGAATCAAAGCCTGCAATAGGATGAGCAACAAGACCTAATTCAGTTAATAGAAGAATTAAATATGCTGTAGCCATTCCTGTGTCAAACATAAAATAAGGTTCACGTTCCTTTATTTGACAATCGAACTCTGCTTTGGAAAATACCGCTACAATCATTGATCCGTTTTTTGCCCATGCATTTCCTCTATTTAAAGCAGAAAATACTTCTTTTAGTTTTTCATCCTGTACAAAGACGAATCTCCAAGGTTGGTTGTTGAAACAGCTCGGAGCGATTTTTATGTACTCAATGATTTCATCTATTTGATCTTTTGAAATATCAACCTTTTTTAATGCACGATAAGCTCTACGCGATTTGATTAGTGATCTTAGCATATCTCATTCCTCCATTCATTTGAAACATTGAATAACAAAAAGTCTTACAATAATAAAAAGGTATTGTGCACCAAAACACAGATACAAGCTAAGTTCAAGTAGGTGATTTCTTAATTCTTCCTT
>JAEOSP010000577.1 GCA_016840305.1 Candidatus Hodarchaeota archaeon | reverse complement strand
TCAAGGAAATGTCACAATCACTTGAACTAAATGAGATAAAACAAAGTGAAAATCTAAAAGAATATGTTATCAGCCCAAAAACAATAGTTGTTGATGCAATATTTGGAACAGGAATTAAAGGCGAAATCAGAGGATTATATAAAGACGCAATTGATATAATTAATTCTTGGAGGAAAAAGGGAGCTACCATAATAAGTGTGGATACTCCATCAGGTATAAATCCAGATTCAGGTCTACCTTCAAACATTCATGTAAACCCTCATTATACCTGTGTATTTCATAGAAACAAATCAGGATTGAATGAAACGAATGCTGGTAATCTACATATTCTACCTATCGGAATTCCTCCAGAAGCAGAAACAATAGTAGGGCCAGGAGATCTATTGGCCCTTATGGGGGAAAAAGCTTGGGCCAAGAAAGGGGATAAAGGAAAAATTCTGATAATCGGGGGGAATGAAATATATTCAGGTGCCCCTGCTCTTGCTGCGTTAGGTGCTCTACAGGCAGGATCAGATCTTGTTACCATTTTTGCTCCTAAGCATAATGCAACAACCATTCGCTCGTATTCACCAGAGCTTATAGTTCATGATTATTCAACCCCACATTTAACAAAAGACTCCCTAAGACAAGATTTATTGAATAATCATGATGCAATTTTAATAGGCCCTGGATTAGGACGAAATTCAGAGACAAAAGAAGCTGTGGTAGAAGTTCAGGTTTTTACTAAAAAAAATAAAATTCCTCTTGTCATTGATGCTGATGCCTTACACTTACTTGATATTTCACTATTATCATCTAATGTTATTTTAACGCCTCATTCAGGTGAATTTTCGGTTCTCACAGGCATATCCTTACCTTCAAGCAATCAAACCTTTACAACACGCGTTGAATTAGTACAATCGATTACAAAAAAGATTTCAGGAATATGGTTAGTCAAGGGAAATTGGGATATAGTATCTGAGGATACTAAAACAAAAATCAATAAAACAGGTACACCAAAAATGACAAGAGGAGGAACTGGAGACGTTTTAGCTGGATTAACAACTAGTTTTCTTCCACGTGTCAAAGATCCATTTTATGCTGCAACTATTAGTTCATATATCAATGGAAAAGCAGGAGAGCTTGTATCAAAGAACTTTTCCTCTCTTAATCTAATTACTAAAATTCCCGAAGCAATACAAGAGAGTTTGGATTTCATCAATCAGGATTAGCTTTGGATTTGTAAATTATCTGCTTCGAAAGCATCTATTTCTTCAAGAATTCCATATATTTTGTGTATTGACTGATATACGTACTCTTCTTTCTTTGCTCCCGTACAAACAAGTTTTCCTGATTGAAAAAGTAGAAGTACTACTTTTGGCTCTTGCATACGATAAATTAAACCTGGAAATTGCTCTGGTTCATACATAGAATGTTCTAACAGGAGTGCGGCTAATTCAAGGTTTATTCTCTTCCCTAAAGTGCCAGAAGCTACAATATTTTGGACAGTTATCGTAGCTTCATGTTTTACATTATGGCCTGCTTGACGGAGTAACTCAGAGATAACCTCAACCGCTTCTTCAATCATTTCGACTGATTTAGCTCCAGTAACAACAAGCTTACCAGATGAAAACACAAGAATGGAAACCTTTGGCTTTTTTATCTTCACTACAACACCTGGGAATTGCTCGGGGATGTAAGAAACCTGTACATCTCCAGGAAGTCGGCTCGCAGCTCGTTCAAGCTTTATTTTACACCTTAAATCTACTGAAGCCACAACATTTTGTACCTCAGCAAATAAATCATCTTTATTTGACTCTTTTGACACAAATTTCACCATTATAACTAGTTACTGAGCCAGTTAATATTTGAATGAAAATAAAGGGAGAATTCCCTATAAGACGAATATTTTCAATCCCTTCTAGGTAATAAAACCCCAATCTTCTGAGTATTTATAAGCTTTATAAGTCAGTTTGAAATTTCATCTCTAAGACAATTCTATTAATGCCAGCGATTGAAAAAATAGTGGAATTTGGATAATAATAACTATAATTCAAGAAAACACCCTAAATTTTCTATCAACTATTGTAAACCTTCCTATTTTACTAATTTTCGGAAAATAAATAGAAAGTCTCCATTTGGTATATGAATACGTGAATTCATCGATTTCAAAAATTAATTATCGAATTTTGACTAGGTTTTTCCCCTCAATAATGAATGGGTGAATCATAAAACCTTTTTTGTAACAGAAACATCGATGTTCTCGATACTGTCACAAAAATGAAATTTCCCTCTAAACCAATACATATTTAAAAGGTTATCTAGTTTATAAGCAACGAGTCTGGAGGGGCAAAATTTTGTCTTCACATGAACAGAAGTGTCCAGAATGTGGTAGTGCTGATATAGTATTAGACATGACAAAAGGTACTTCGATCTGTGCTTCATGTGGACTTGTTATTGATTTGCAAATTGATATGGGGCCAGAATGGAGAGCATATAATTCATCAGAATTGCAAGAGCGCGCACGAGCTGGAGGACCAATTACTCCGCTTAAAGCAGAGATGGGACTTCGTACACAAATAGGTAATATTAGAAAAGACATAACTGGAAGAACTCTTCCATTTTCTTCTCAAACTAAATACCGGCGACTATCTCGTATTGATAATCGAACTAGGAAATCTGAGATTAGGAATCTCAGATTTGCATTAAAAGAATTGAAACGAATAAAAAGTCAGCTAGAACTCCCTGAAGATGTAGCAGAGATGGGAGCAATGATTTATCGAAAAGCTCTTAAGAAAAATTTAATCAGAGGAAGATCTATCGATGGAATGATTGCAGCCAGTCTGTATCTTGCGTGTCGAAAAAAGAAGTTACCTCAAACTCTTAAAGACATTGCTTCAGTGTCAAATATTACCTCTAAAGAGCTTGGAAGGTGTATTCGGATAATACTTCAAAAATTGGATTTGAAAGTTAATCCAAGTGATTATTCGGCTCTTGTACATCGTTTGGGTATAAACCTTCGTGTAACTATGCGTGCTCGTCGTCAAGCTGTCAAAATCTTGAATATAGCTCGTTTGAAAGGAGCTACTGTGGGAAAAAATCCAATGAGTCTAGCCGCAGCTGCATTATATATTGCCACCATCCAGACAGGAGAACGACGAACCCAGCAGGAAATTGCTACTGCAGCTAAGATTACCCCTGTTACAATAAGAAATCGATTTAAAGAGTTAGTAAAGATCTTAGATGCAGAATCTCCTAAAAATGGTCATGATCCTCTCAGAACATTACTGGTCTAGGAATTTACTTAATTAATTCAATTGATATCTTCGATAGAGGATACCATTCCATCCTTGATATGAAAGATTCGGTTTGCTTGTTTTGCAATATTAGAATCATGGGTTACAAGTATCAACGTCTGATTTTCAGTTTTATTGACTTCTTTTAATAGATTCAAAATTACTAAGCCCGATTCAGTATCTAAATCACCTGTAGGCTCATCAGCAAGAAGTATGGTTGGCCGATTTGATAGAGCTCTTGCTATTGCCACACGTTGCCTTTCTCCTCCACTTAACTCATCAGGTTTGTGATCTTTTCTTTTAAGAAGATCTACTTTCTCTAGAAGTTCAGTTGCCCTTTTAACACGTTCATCTTTTGGTACGCCTGCTATTAACATTGGTAATTCTACATTTTCTAGAGCAGTTAAGACAGGAAGTAGGTTATAAAACTGGAAAATAAAACCAACACTTTTTCTCCTGATTTCAGTAAGCTCCTGTTCGCTTGCGCGTGAAATATCATTTTTTTCTAGGAGTACTTGCCCCGAGGAAGGATTATCTAATGAACCAATAATGTTAAGTAATGTTGTTTTACCACAACCCGAAGGACCCATGATTGAAACCATTTCTCCCCTGTTTATCTTCATATTAATACCTCTTAGAGCATCTACTCTTACCTCTCCAAGAATATAAGATTTTCTAAGATTTATACACTCAACAACAATATCTTTCCCTGTGGTTTCCATTTTAGTCACCCTTTATTTATCTTAAGTCTTGTTTAATCCTTCACATCTGGATATTATGTGAAGGGAGCGACTCATTTGCGTTTTATTAACGTTTTGATAAGTGTAATTATCTGATCCTAAAGCATTCTTTACTTACCTTTTCAAATTTTAACTATTAGATTAAGAACTAATAAGCAAAACGAGGCGATTATGTTATAAGAATGGAACATTACGTGGAGCATTAGTATAGAAAAATACAATGAGATTTTATTTATGTCCGAAGAGACTTCAGAACTTGAAAAAATGCTCAATCAACCAATAGCAAAAAAAATTTTACAATTTTTGGCGAAAGAAGATCTTTCTATCTCTCAAATATCTAAAAAAATGAAAGATATTGATATTCAGAAGATTATAGCCTTTTTTGCTGAATTACAGCGTCTTGGTTTAATAATTCCTACCTCAAATGAGTCTATCGAAAGGAAAACAAACGAAGTTGAGAATAATTTAGAAAAAACTGCTGAAATTATACAAATTCCCCGACATGAGTGGTTTTCACCCCTGGGACTAGCAATTCCTGAATATAATGCATTGTGGGAGGAAGTTGTGAAGCAAAAAGGGAAATCTCATCCAAAAATATTGGACAACCTTATATTTACAATCCCTGATACATTAAAAGAACAGTTCAAAAATGACAATCCTGACTCACAAAGTCAGTCTATGACTTAAATTTTAATCAATCAATAAATTTAGATCGAAAATTTTTTCACTATTTGTTAATTGAGCTTCTAACGGCATTTAAGATTTATTCTCTCTATATAGGGGTTACAAATCAAAGTTAATAGGAAATAAGTAATGATGTTCAGACAAAACGCAGTTTTAAATGATTTTGTAAATTTTCTTAAAGCGCGGGGACGTTTTCGTGACATCGAGTTCATAGAAAATAGTGTTCATGCAACCCCACGAATCCCAGGCTTTCCCATGATCATTTTTTACATTGAAGAAACACAACCAGATCCAAAAAATCTTCATTACGTTTTAGAAATCCATGGATCTGAATCAAGTGTGATGAATCGTGAAATTCGAGAATTCTTTAGTCTGAATAAATTAAGTGAGTACAAAATACGGGTAAAATTTCACCTTAAAAGTAATTCAGGGGAGGTTTTAACTTTGGAAACAGAAGGAATCGGTTCAACATTTGAAAATTTCACAGAAAAACTAGAGCATATGATTTCAGCAAACCAATTAAACATTGAAAAGACGCAAAAGACTCTTATATTTAGTAGTAATAACCAGAAAGAAGTTTCAGCACCTCATAGACCTACACAGGTGGCTAAAAAAGTATTACCTGTTACCCGACCATCACCAACGAAGATTTCACCAGTTAAAGTTATGCCAAAACGACCTAGCCCAAGTGCAATTCCTTCTCCAGTTATGAGACTTCCAAAGCGAGGCCCTAAAGTAGAAGAGGAGCCCAGAAGTTCAACTCCTGATAAAGAAGTTATAACTACTGAAATTGACCTAAAAGAGGATGTAGAACCACAATTAGATAATTCCTCTGATAATTTTGATGAAACCACTCTTTTTCGAGAACCGCCAAAACAAGATTTTAATTCTGTTTCTGAAGCATCTTCTGAAGCTGATCTATTTAAGATGGAGCCGCCTGATAGGTCTTATTCTACTGATGTAAAGCCTTACCTGAAACAATCAAGAGGATTATTTCGAAAAGATAACTGGGAAGAGGATTTACCAACTGAAACAGAAATGGAGATACTTGATCGAACATTTGCTCGTATCAAACATCGTACGAAACCAGAAATCTTGGCTAAGGATTTAGGTATAACAATAGAGGATTCAGAAAAACACCTAAGAAATCTAATATCAAAAGGGCTTCTTAGAACTCAAGTTGGATGGTTCATAATTAAAAAGAGCCATCTTCCTTTTTTCAAGGAACACTTCGCAGATGGAAACAAAAAGAAGAAGAAGAAAAAGTCTCCCAGGATATCACGTACTGGGGAAGGTTTGACGCCAGAAGAAATTTCCACAATTAAAGCAATAAAATCCCGACCAAATCTAAAAGCTCAATCAAATTTACTTACCCGCCCAACAGGATTGAAACAGAGCATTCTAAAAGAAGTCCTAAGAAACTTAGTTGATAAAGGGATTCTGAGAGTTTCCTATGGCTGGTATATTCTTAAGGACAAACATATATTAGAACAAAAAAGAGGATCCCAAATCCCAGGATCAGGAACAGCAGAAATTACAGAATTGGTTGTGCCCAAGGGATATAACCTTACAAAATCTGAAGTAGATGTTATACAAGCATTATTACGACGTCCTCAATTCAAAGCTCAATCAAATTTACTTACATCTGAAGTAAAACTATCAAAGGATCAGATAAAACAAGTCTTGAGGGATTTAGTAGAAAAAGAGATTTGCAAAGTAACATATGGTTGGTATGCTTTAAAGAATCCAAATCAGTTTAAAAATTCAGATTAGATAATAAGGAAGGATAAGTACCCTTTTATACTAGATAAGGACAAGAATCCCTCATTTATGAGATTCGATAAACGAAAAGGTAGGATTTTAATAATTCGAATATTTATTATATGTGTGGTAACTACTTCTTCCTGCAGTCTAAGTAATATTTAATATAGATCTTACATTCAGTTACCTTAAAGTCAATAATGAGAAGAGCTGTCAAATGAGCAATGAGAACGTAACACCATCCGAATCAAATACAAATTCAGATTTAAAAAGCACATCAACTGATAAAAACGAAAAGATTTCTTCAACAAAGCGATTTCATAATGATAAATTAATGATTACTACCTTAATCATTGCTTCTCTCATAACTTTTCTTATATACGCAATTCCAGATTGGGTGTTCATAGAAATTCCTACAAGAAATATTATAAGTGATATTCTCTCTGTTATTGGGATCGAAAACTTCCATATTCCAAATTTAGAACCAAATTCCGTCATACCAGAATATCTTAGAGGCGGAGATTTTCCATTTATTGAAGCTACATCACTAACACCAGGGATTCATATTCCATCAACAAATGGTGACTATTGGATCGTGAAAGCGTGTACTGGGATGCAAGCAGGTGGGTTACTTATTGCTATCATTCTAGTTACAGAAGTTACTTGGACTGCAAAACTCCGTGCGAGTTTAGCATTTTTTGTGGCATTATTTATTGGAAATACGCTACGAATCACTTTTCATCTATGGTGTGTTTCCTTCTTAGTTTCTCAGTTCCAAATGGATCCAAATACCGCCTTCTATTGGGCTCACGATGTTTCATCTAAGGTAATAGGTTTCTTTGGAACGATTCTTTTTGCGATGATTATCGAAAAAATGGGTGTTCCACTTATTGATCAATTTGCTGATTGGCTAGACTGGATTTGGTGGAGAATTGACAAGCTAATCTCCTCTTTCACCTAATAATTATCTTCCACCAAGGTTAAGAATATCCTAAACAAGGCGTAAAATATCCATTTTAATCCTCAAAGAAAGAATAATGCAAATATCTTTCGAACCTGAATTTCTTGATGTAAAACTTCTTAAACTAAACAGCATTTAGATTAGTTGAAATAGGGATCTAATCAACCTAGATTTCATGACAGGTGATTTGAGAATGAGCGTTAGAAAACAAAAAACAAGTAGTGATTCTCCGATGCCCGCTACAGGAGCAGGATTAATTAGGTTTTATTCCGAATCAGATTCACCGGGTTTAAAAATGGGCCCATACTGGACTGTAGCGATTGCTATTGCTTTTGTAGGCGTAATATTAGTATTAAATTTACTTTCATAGTGAGTGATCTTTTCGAAATTTTAAAACAATCTTTTTTGATAGTTATCAAAGCCTTGGATAATAGAAGTGAAAAGGTGGGAAATCGTGCCAAAAAAAATTCCAATTTCACAAATAATGACCGAAAGACAAGATCTAACAACGATAGAAATTCCTGGAAACAGAGATACTCTCCTAGAGACTATTAGAAGAACTCAGTTATCTGTATATCCAGTTCTTAAGAAAGAAACTGATGAACTAGTAGGAATAGTATCTAGATCGGATCTTTTTAAAAAACCTGGTGAAACTCAACTTTCACTATTAATGATCAGAGATTTTGTTACCTTAAATCCCAACAACCATGTAATAGATGCTGCACGAATATTTGTTGATGAAGTGTTTCAACGAATTCCAGTTGTTGATACTGAGGATGAAAAAAAACTACTGGGATTAGTTGCTAGGAGTGATATCGTCAAAAAAGCGATTTTACAGGAAAAAATTAACACAGAAATCACGGATTACTATAATCCAAATGTAACCGTTATTTGGGAAGGGACTCCTATCAATATTGCTGCGAAAATACTTCGTTTTAGTCACCAGAAGGGTATTCCTGTAATTAACGAATCTGGAATGGTCGGTATTATCACTCAGAACGATTTTATGAAAGTAGCAGAGATTTTTGATTCTAAAAGTACTAGTCGAACAGGACATGGAGCTGAGAATGATAGTTCTTCCTGGGATAGTGAATCTGTTTTAATTATTGGTTCTAAGACTTTAACTCTTCCTCAGAACATGAAAGTGTCAGATATAATGGAAAGTAACTTAGAAGTCTGTTATGCAAGTAGCACCATCCATGAAGTTACAAAGAAGATTGTTCAGAAAAAGATAGATCAACTTCCTGTCGTTGGTGTTAGTGGAAATATTCTTGGGATGATTAATCAACGAAACCTCATACAAGCCTATGTGGATTATTATGACTCTGGTGAAGAGTAAGACTCCCATCCTGAATTCCCTCTCAACTACTCTAGAATAGGTTTTATCTTAATTCTCAGATCATACTAAGTGAGATGATAAGAACCAATGACCACACACACAACTATTGCCATTCCTGACTCTTCAGTGAGTGATAATAGTGATCTTAGAATGAAAACAGAAAAACTTTTCCAAATCAGTAGAATTGCTGCTATTTTCAAAGTTGAGGAATTTTTAATATATCATGATCCGTACTTAAAGCCTTCTCATGCAAGACGAGAGAGGAAGAAGATAGAAAGTATTCTTAAATATATTGAATGTCCTCAATATCTTCGAAGACGATTAATCCCGCTTTCTAGAGATACAGCTGCTGTAGGTATTCTTTCCCCACTTGCAATTCCACATCATACGAAGTCTAAAGAGCTGAAACATAATGAAATTAGAGAAGCAGCCATTTTTCTAAATCAGAATCAAGTTATGGCGGTTGTTGGTGGTACAGAGCTTCTAGAGGTCGATGGATGGAAAAAATCGTTGAAAGAGAAAACTCTCAGAGTCACAGTCCAGATTATGAAGAAAAACGGAAAATTTCATGCTAGAATTGTTTCAAAACCACCTACAGGAACATACTGGGGATATAAAGTTAATTCTTCTGAAAATGTTCTTAGTAAGGCACTTCTGAACAGAAATGATTACAAGATAGCTACTTCAAGATCATGTGAAATACTCACAAATTTTAAAGGGGAAAGAAGTCAAAATAGGAATTTATTAATTGCTTTCGGGGGACCTTATGATGGAATACCTGAAATGCTCAAAACAGAGCGAAAGAAAATCAGTGATGTTTTTGATACCTGTGTTAGCTCTTTAAATAAATACGGAACACGATCATTGAGGCTAGAAGAAGCAATGATGATTACTTTTAGTAGATTACAGGACTACCTCTAATTTAGATTGGTTAAAAATCCAGTTTTCTTCTTTTGTATAGCCTGAATAGGAGAAAAAGTGCGAGTAAAGATAGAGATAGAATGATCAGGAAGGGTAATTCTGGAATAGATGTGATAGTTGTTGGTATTTCCGAGCCAAAAAATCGAATACCAACAAAGTGTGTAATTATCTCCAATTTTCTCTTCGACTCTTTTAATTTCTTATTTGAAGAAGTTAAGAAAAAAAAGGGAGTCCATTATTAAATGATTCTTTTTCACGAAGTATTTAATAATTATTCTTATTTTCTTCCATTGTGTCTTGAAGGTCTGAAATGACGTATTATTACGGCGGGGATTCCCTAGCCAGGTCAACGGGGACAGACTCAAGATCTACATTTGAAAAATTGTAGATGGAGATATCTGTTCGCATAGGCGTTCGTGAGTTCAAATCTCACTCCCCGCACTAATATTTTAAAGGGAAAATTACGTTACTCAAAAATATTATGAGTAATGGCTTATTTTATAAGCTGAATTATTGAAAATAGAATTATTTGTACTACAATTTTAAGAAAATAGATTCTTCCCTCTAAAAAAACGAAGAAGAGAAGTGGTGGTACTTAATTAAACTGGCACACTAACGTTGGATTCTTCCTCTTCTTGGGCCTGTCCTTCGTGCTGCGATTAAACCAATTTTTCTACCTGGTGGTGCATTACGAGAAACTGTAGTGGGTTGACCAGGTCCCTGATGTGCCCCACCTCCAAAAGGATGGGACACAATATTCATTGCAACACCTCTAACCACAGGAAAAGCCTTATGTCCTTTTGCGCGCATAAACGATCTTTTGAGACCAGCTTTCAAGAATGGTTTATCAGGACGACCGCCTGCAGAAATTACGCCTATCATTGCACGAGAATTTCGATGGATCTGTTTCGAAAATCTTGAGGGAAGTTGTATATTTGGCCCAGATTTAGATTGACCTCGAATTTGTCCATGGGTTCCTGAAGATCGACAAAGAGATCCTCCATCACCAGGACGTAATTCTATATTACAAATCCATACACCCTCTGGAATCATATGTACAGGTACAATATTTCCTACTTCTAGTGAAGCATTTATGCCTTGTTCACATTTTTGGCCTA
Organism: Candidatus Hodarchaeota archaeon; assembly: GCA_016840305.1. Next base: position 261 of record JAEOSP010000577.1, on the reverse strand, counting down.
CATGAACACCTTCAGGTGCTGGTAGAAGACATTCTTCTCCATCATCATAGCGTACGAGCATCAAAGGTAACCCTCTTCCCATTTCATGGATGAAATCAACAACAGTAAACTCTATCTTATCTGTCAATTCCTCCTCTTTAATTGGTAAATAACGTGCCTTACCTCTTCTTCGATGTGATAATGCACGGAAAACTGGTGATCCGCGTCCTCGTCTCTGTACAAGTATTTTTTTTCCCAATTATTTCACCTACTTAAATAATT
>JAEOSP010000576.1 GCA_016840305.1 Candidatus Hodarchaeota archaeon | reverse complement strand
AGTTTTCTGGTGGTATGAAACGTAAAGTCCTAGTTGCTCGTGCCCTAGTGATGGATCCTGATTTAGTATTTTTAGATGAACCAACTACTGGAATAGATATTCTAGGTGCACGAACAGTTCGTAATATCATTAAAAAGCTTGCTAGAGATATGCACAAGACTATCATACTTACTACACATGATCTAAGTGAAGTAGGGGAATTGTGTGATCGTGTAGGCATTCTAGTTAAAGGAAAACTCGCAGCAGTTGGAACACCAGGAGAATTAGAAGAAAAATTCCAAAAAGCAGGTTTAGAGGATGTCTTTATTGGTTTAACAACTGGAGAAGGTGTAATTGAAGAGGATTTCGGAAAGAAGAAGAAACAGTCTCTCTTCTCACGTATTATAAAAAGACGGTGATATCATGAGTACAGTAAAACAAATATTTTCACTGGTAAAACAGGAATTACGTGGAGCAAGCAGAACTCGTTATATAGTAATTAGTTTTGTATTAATGCCAGTACTGATGTGGGGTCTGCAGGGTGGTGTACAACTACTTGTAGGTGTTTCTCTGACATCCACGCAGGAAGGAGAAACTGTTTACGTTGTTAATTTCGATACGGGTAATGGTACTCACAATCTTGGTGAAACTTTTATCAGCTTTCTGAAAGCAAGCACTACAATTAATGGTTCATTTCTCAAGGGGGCGGAAATAAATGACACCTTGTACGAATATAGAAGCTATTCAGCGTTAATGGCGATGATAAATGACCCAGATATTGCTAGTAATGTAATGCCACTGATAATCATCCCTGAAAACTTTACATCAGTATTTAATACTTTTAATCTTAGTTTGAACATTATCCCAACAGTTGAAATGTATACTCTTCCAGGGGGTCTTCTTGGGTCAGAATTTCTTCAGGCCGGTGTGGGAATGATTTTAGCTCAACCTCCTTTCACAGAAGTAACTGTTGAAAGAGCTGCAAATCTAGCAACGAAAACAATTACTTTTCCAGGGGAAGAAGGAGCAGCTACTGGGTTTGGAGCTGGATTTATTGGATTCATCTCAATAATCATTGCAGTTATGGCTCCTGCACCATTCGTAAGCACAAGTTTTGCTGGTGAACGGGAAAAGAAGACTATGGAATCCCTACTTGCTCTACCTATCTCTCGTTTCAACATTCTTTTTGGAAAGCTACTTGCAGGTATGGTGTTAGTTGGAATTTTTGCAGTAATGAATATGGTAGGTCTTCTTGGCTTTTCATTCATTCTTGATATGGCTGGTTCTGGTGGTTCAGAAGGTTATGACGTTTCTGCAATGTATTCAATTGATCCAACGATAGAACTCTTGTTACTGATTGGATTAACCATGTTTCTCTCCGCATTCGTAGCAATCGGCATTGGTATTTCCGTTGCAAGTTTAACTAAAGATGTAAGGTCCGCAGAATCGTTATACAGTTTAGTAATGTTGGTACCCTCTCTAGTAGTTGGTATGACTTCTATATTTGGTGCATTGCCTGAACAATCATTTGGTGGTGCTGGAATCTTGCTTTATCTCATTCCTTGGTCCCATGCGATTGCTATATTGAGCAAAGGGTTATATCCACAGACATATGCTTCGAGTGCAATAACAGGTAGTATTGAGACAGATTTACTTTTCCATTTTGGATTCTTAATCGCTGTAATCTTTATTTCTCTGTATGTTGCCTCACGAGTGTTTGAGCGTGAAAGTATTCTTACTTGAACGCTTTCTCCTCCCTTCTTTTTTTCTCTGTAAATTGAGTTATCTAATCTTCTAATTATCTTAGAACTAGTATTACCCCACTAAGAATCAATATTAACCCCATCAATTCTAATAGTGTTATCTTCTCCCTATTTATTATCCATGATATTGGTATTGAAAATAATGGGCTAGCTGTTAACATCAGAGATGTAAAAGCAGCTCCTGCTTGTTGAGCTGCTTCTGAGTATAGAAAGATTCCTAACGAGGTTCCTATTAGTGAAGCACCAAGTAATATCATGAGTACCTTTCCGCTACGAGGGTTATCATAACCTACAGGAGAATTTAGTCTGTTTACTGATTGTGATTTCCATGCCATCACACACAGGATTACTGCAGCGAAAGGAAGTCGAATGGCATTACCCAAAAAAGATGTTTGTTCTCCTTGAGGGAGGAATGTGCTAAGTTCATTGAACCCAATATCTGTGAGTACAATAGCTATAGCCCACGATATTGAAGCAATTAACAATGAAATAACCATTAGGATATATTTTGAACCATTTTTAGTTTTTAAATCTCCTTCTTTTGATAACTGGCTCTTAGATATGAGAAGAATTCCTGCACCAATAATAATTCCAGAAAGATAGAGTGTCAATGGTATTTCTTTGCCTATCATTATGGTTATTAGAAATGTGAAGAACGGCATCGTACCTGATATAGCTAATGCAATTGTTGTTCCAAGAGATTCTTGACCGATAAAATAAGCGGTGTCACCGATTACTTGACCAAAAAAGATACTAACAAGGAGGAGGATCAGAAGGCTTGTACTCACCAAAGACAGAAATCTAAACTGATTGAAGATCAATATGAATATAACAAATGAAATTGCACCTATCGATGTTCTTATGGCGTTTATTTGGGATGGAGTGAATAAAGTATCAATTTTTTTGAATAATGCATTCGCTAAAGGGAATGTAATTGCTGTTCCTACAGCTAGGAGTTCTCCTGCCATATTTTTCGCCTAATTGTGACAAATAAATAGGCTCCTTAAGAAAAATTCCTGAATTAACTCTACTAAAATAGAATTTCCTATTCTAAGAAGCTTCTTGCTAAATTATAGTAGGCATTATAGGTATATTCTAGAGTTTTAATGCTGATTCGCTCATTAGGCCCATGAGGAAAAGTCGCCATCGTATTCATCGGTGTATCAGGTGGAAAAAGCGAAAAACCATAACCTTCTGTTCCTAATTCTCGTAAATAGCGTAAATCCGTGGCTCCAGCCATAACTAATGGTACAAATGTCACATCTGGATAATATTCTTCAACTGCTTTTTGCATATGGGGAAAAATTTCTGTATTTGGATCACTAGCAGTTCCAATTGAAGAGAAAAAGGCTACGTCACCAGAGGGTTGTTCTATAATGGCTTCATCACCTAAAGAGCCCATCGCTTTGCGTAAATGCTTGATAACATAATCATTATCCTGTTCAGGTAAAGTACGGATATCAACATCAAGATAGGCTTCTCCAGCAACAACGTTTGTTTTAGTACCACCTTTGATAATGTTAGGTGAAATTGTCATTCGTGAGAGAGCATGTAGCAATCTCCCCATAACTGGATTTTGTTTATATGCCATTTTTAACGCTATTGGAATTAAAAATCTGTTTCCAAGCATAGTCTTCGTAATAAAATTCAACCCCATCCCTTGAGACATGTACTTCAAGTATTCCGTACGTAAAGGTGGATTATATTTTGCTAATCTTTCTGCAGCAATTCCCGCTTTAACAACTGCATTATCAGTTTTATAAGGCATAGATCCATGTGTAGGTGTACCTTTAAATGAAATCCGTTGCCAGCCTGCTCCTTTCTCACCAATTACTACTAATAACCGACCAGGTGCAATTGGAATACCACCTGCTTCACTCAGAGCGTAATCAACTTTCATGAAATCAGGTTGATTCTCGACTAACCATTTTGCACCAAAAGTTCCACCAACCTCTTCATCGGAAACTATACACAGTTTCAAATCCCCTTTTGGCTTGAATCCTTCCTTATAAAGCTTAGCAAACGCTTGTACCTGTGTAACAACTATAAATAACATATCAGTTGTTCCACGACCCCAAACCTGACCATCTTTTATAATTCCAGCACATGGATCCACTTCCCAAGCAGATTCGTTACCAATAGGAACAACATCTACATGAGACGGCCCAAACATTAGTGAAGGTCTTTTACCCGTTCCTTTGATTTCTGCTATTAAGTTACCTCGATTAGGAGCAGATTCAAGTACTTGGCAAGGTACATTTCGATCCTTCAAATATTGTTCCAGAACCCAGATTGATTTAAGTTCATCTCCTGGTGGATTTATACATTTATTTTGCACTAATGTTATTAATAGTTCAGTTGCCTCTTTAGCTTGATCTTTTTCAGTTCCCATTGGAAATCTTTCCGTTTAGTTCGATAACTATAGGAAGAAGTTTTCCATTTAATATCTTATTTAGTAGCTAAATAAATAGTTACAGCTCCTAAAAATAAATTTTGATAAGTAACGGTTTTCCATTTCGACTTTTTCAGTACTTTAATTAATTCAAGTGGTGGTAGGAAATGTTCTACGGATTTGAAATAGTAATTATATGCGCTAGCATTGGATGAAAATACCTTTGCGATCACTGGTACAACTTTTTTAAAATAAAAGGTTATAAGGTATCGTATTAGAGGATTTGTAGGCACGGTTGACTCAATAATTAGGAGCTTCTTCTTTGTTACTCTCGCAATTTCTTTTAATATAATGTTTGGGTCTTCAACATTCCTTATCCCATAACATATAGAACAGATATCCATGCTCTCGTTCACAAAAGGAAGAAAAGTGATATCAGACGTAATAAAGTTAATACTCTCTTTTACATCTTTTTTGGAGTACTTTTCTTTATGAATTGCTTGTTCTAGCATGCCTTCTGAAAAATCAATTGCATAAATTGTGTTATTATCTAATGATCTCTTTGCTAGGAGTGCGAAATCTCCCGTTCCTGAAGCTAAATCAAGTAGTGTTTCGTTTTTTTGGATGTTCAGTAATTCTAAAGCATATTTCCTTGTTCGCTTGTGAGTAAAACCAGTCATGATGTCATTCATCAGATCATACTTAGGAGCTATACTCGAGAACATCATTGAAATAACTTCTGATGTCTTATTGAGATCACTTCTCATTTCTATTCATATTAAGACTGTATTGGATTTAAATCATAACTATTATGTTTAAGAGAAATCATTGATTGATTTATCTGAAAAAAAAGGAAGGGGGATTTATTCCCTAACCTTTGTTGCCGCTACCAGGTCTAAATTTCTCAAGAATGACATGACAGAAATATGAGCAATTATTAAAATAAAGAAAATTGATGTTATAATAATCATCCAAGATTCCAAGGTTAAAATAGTTGGAACATACAAATGAGGAAAAGTTTCTGTAAGGATTTCTTGTAAAATAAGGTCAATCAGTTGATAACCAAGAAAATAACCTAGTATCAAACCTATTGAGACCATAATCGTATTTTCTAAAAAGATATACCGAATAATGGTCTTAGATGAAGTTCCCAGTGTTCTTAAGGTTCCTATTTCGCGTTTTCTTTCATGAATGTTGCTGAAGATACTGCTATAGATTAATCCCAAAGCCAGAACCATACAAAGACCTTGTGCTACAATCATGATTTCGTAAAACATATCAAAAATTGTTTTTGTTTCTTCAATCAGTGCTTCACGACTGGTAATTCGATTAATATTATAAATAGTAAGATATAGATCTTGCGTTACAGCTTGCTCAATCGAATTTTCATTCAATACGACATATCCTGCATTCACGAGATTGGATGCATTGCAGATTGACTGAATGGTTTCTAGCGGAATAAAGCTATAACTTGAAAATATTTGATCATGTATTCCAGTAATTTTCATTGTTGAATTCTTAAGTTGAACGCCAAATGATCCTCCAATTGTCATATGCTCCAGGATTATACTATCTCCAACTTGTTTATCAAGGTCGATTGCAGTTTTTTTGGATATGACAAGACCTTGTTGTGAAAATGACCCTTCAATGAGGTTTAATGAGCGTATTGATCCAATATTTGGAATTCCTTCCAATAGTCTATAATAATCTGAACCATCATGCTCAAAATGACCTGGAAATCTTATTACTGTTTGAAAAGTCAAAATAAAAGATCTAATTGATTTATTAGAAGGATTTGAATTGAGATTATCATTCCACACTGAAGCAGGAGCAAGTTCTTTACTTTCTAGTTTAAGATCCCATGTACCAATATTTTCTTCAGCAGTTTGGATTCCAGAATCGAATGTATTGATCAGACCCCACATAGCACCCATCAAAATAATACTCATCAAAACACCCAAAGATGTTGAAGCTGTCCTTCTTTTATTCCGAAATAGGTTTCTAAGACTTATTTTTGTTGCTATTGAGGAGTTAAAAAATCTCAATAATGTTTTCTCTAATATAGTCTTAGATGATGTACTATGAGTCGTCCCAGGATCAAATCGTATAAGTTCGACTGGTAAAAGTCGACTCATTTTTGCAACAGTAAGTAAAACAGTTATAAATGGTAAAAAGAATATTATCAAGCAAGCTACAATATAATAAGTTGGATCTTGGGTGACTATATAGAAGGGAAGACCTAACATATCTTTAACCATCTTCCAAAAGACATTTGCAAAAATTGCCCCTAAAATGAATGTTAGAATAGCGCTTAAGAAACTAACAAGTAAACCAAACAAAAGATATTGGTTTATAATATTCCTAGAATTAAACCCTAATGCTAAAGAAACACCTATTTCACGACGTTGGGAAGCAGTTAATCGGTTTATGGTAATATATGTACCAAAAAGACCACCGACCAGGAATAATAGCGTAATCATCTGGAATAATTGATTGTCATTTTGAAGGTCTTCATATTGCATACTATAAACTGGGTGATCAGATCCTAGGGAAATAATCGAACTTATTCCTAAATTACTTAAACTCTCTTCAAGCGAGTCTTTTATATCATTAATCATCGCGTTGTCCTTTACTCGGACTATAACTTGATTTATTTGATTTTCTAACATAAAAAGTTCTTGAAAAGCCTTTAAAGGTATTTGTAGGACGGTATATTGTTTTTCTGAAAATAATCCCATTGAACTCTCATCAATTAGGACCAAATAATCAGGAAAGGTGGCTGAACCAATCAATTCTACTTTAACACTGCCTGATGATGTTAATAATAATATTTCATCTCCAAGGGAAAGACTGTGGTGTTTAAATAATCTTTTATCTGCAATAGTACTCAAGCTATTTGTTTCATCAGTTTTAAAGTATCTACCTAATTCAATATTAATTTTATTAACATCAGGTATGTTGGTACCACTGATTGGTCTAGTAAAGGTAACGTTTATACCAATAACTTTTGCTGGAATAATTGTAAAGGATTCACCTTTTGATACATTGATTGCAGTTGTTAATACCAACCTAAACTCTAAAGATTCAAAATTAGAGGAGATTTCTGTATTATAGAGTTCATTCATTATCAGGGTTGAGTTTACAAATGAATTTGGATAAAGGTCAATTTGTAGATCTTCCCATTGCAAGTTTTCGTAAGCATAATCCAAAGAATCTTCCCTCCAAATAGTCATCATATTCATTCCGTAGAACATCCCTGCTCCTAATGAAAGGATGACTATTAGAGCTAGAAACTGTAATTTAATTTCTTTTATATCTCTAATTATCTTTTTAATCAGTACTCTCAAAATAAGTCCTCCATCACCATTCAAGATCTTTAGGTGAAGATTTAATAAGTTTAGTATCAGAAATACTATTTATTTGCCCATTACCCAGTTTAATTACTCGATCAGCTATTTTAGCTATCTCTTGGTTATGTGTAACAATAATGATAGTTGTCTGTAATTCTCGAACGCATTTTGTCAGAATTTCAAGGATTATTATACCTGTTTCATAATCCAGTTCCCCAGTAGGTTCATCTGCTAATATTACTAAGGGAGTTTTGGCTAATGCCCTTGCAATAGCGACTCGTTGTTGTTCACCACCACTTAATTGAGAGGGGAAATGATTGGCTCGACTTTTCAACCCCACCTGATCAAGATAATGAATAGATTGTTTCTTTCGATTTTTCTGTTTTAATAGCTCTAGAACATATTCTACATTCTCTTGAGCTGTTAAATTAGGTAGTAAATTAAAAAATTGAAAAATAAAACCAATCTTTTCCTTCCTGATTTTTTCTAATTGTTTCCTGCTTTTTAATTGAATATTATCAACCTTTAGACTCCCTTTCGTTGGCAAATCGAGTCCTCCAATGATATTTAATAGCGTGGTCTTTCCCGAACCAGAGGGCCCTAAAATAACTAGTAATTCACCTTTTTTTATCTCTAAATCGATATTTTTAAGCGCTGAAACTGTATCCACTCCTGATTTATAGATTTTCGATATTCCAGATAATTTTATGATTGTTTCAGGAGTTTTGTGATCAATAGAATTAGTTAAATTTTGATTTATATGTTTAGATTCTTCAATTAAGCTCATAATTTCATACACCTTGATTTCCAAAAGTGGAACCGTTCATTTCAATTTTGTAGGATTACATTTTTAAAGTTTGATATTTCAGAAGTGGAAAAATATCAAAGAATTTATATTCAAGTATTAAGTGTGCAAATTAGGTATAAATTCAAAAAAAGACCAAAATATAAGATGGAGTGTTGGAAAATGGATCCCAATTCGACTAAAAGGAAAACAAATATGTTCTTTCTAGAGGATTATTTGGATATGACCATTACTCAAGTATTTACATTAATAATTGTAAATTCCTTTCCAGCTGGTGTTATTAGATATACAATTTTACAAAGCCTGAATACATTATTTTCACCCCATAATCGAATATCTGCTTCCTCATTTTACCATAGCTTGGAGAAATTAGAAAAGCAAGGGCTAATTGAATTTATAAGAGACGAGAAAGGAAAAATTTCTCTTGTAAGAGGTACAAAGAAGTCTTCTGAAGCATTGAACCATATTGGACATATTAATGTTATGTCAGGTGTTAATATTGGGAAAATTATTGCTGATTTTTCAATTAAAATCCTTGAGTTCATTGGTTTGGAATCACAAGAAGACAGGGGACTGATAATAAGTAAAGATCTCTCCCTAGATTTACATCTTTACCCTTTCATTGAGCAATATGTGAAAAACATTCATTGTCTCTCCTCTAATACTGATTTCAATAGATATATTGTTCCTTACTCAGAGAAAATTAATCAGACCACTGTTATAAATAAAAAAATTAGAGAACCAAATGATGAATTCAATGTAACATTTTTACCTACTTATTATCCTACTGAAGACTTTTTTGGGATGAACGATGATGAGTTCTGGCAAGAAGTTGTACGTGTTACAAAACCTGGAGGACTAATCATCACATTATCATTTAGAGAAATGGTTAAACAGGATAATTTCTTACTTGACGGGATAATCGACCAGTTTAGCACGAATCCAATGATAGGATTCACTACCAAAGAAAAAATTAAACATTCAATGCTAAAAGCGCGAATCAACGAGGTAAATATCGCAGATTTTCAAGGTATCCTCCTAGCTGTTGGGAGAAAAGAAAAATTACCTAATAGAAATTTTCAATGAACTGCCTCTTCCAGTACACGTTTTTTACCAATAGAAGCATCATAATATACCTTACGAGGTTGAGAATCAAAAACTCCATTTGGACAATTCTCTACACAAAGATTACACCCTATACAAAGTGAAATGTCTATTGAAGATACTACTCCTTCTTCATTTTTTGAAATTGCCTTTGGATAACAAAGATCCATACATACTGTACAGTCAGAATCACAATCATCAGGATTAGCGATGACAGAATTAGTGAAAGAAGGTAACAATCCCCAGCGTATCTCAGGAGTATATAAACCAGCACAATATTGATCACAATTACATATACAATCGACTTTTGGTCTTAATCCCCATAATACTGTTCCGTAATGACCTGATTTTCGTTTATCCATAACAAATTCTTTTGCTTCATCAAGGTCAATAAAACGTCCTTTCTCTGGTCCTTTTCCTTTAATTTGTCTTTTCCTAGTAAAACGGGCATTATGATTAAGAAAAAGGCATCGATAATCTTCTCCTCCACCAGCAGTTTTTTTACAAGAGCAGTATGACACATAAATGTCTTCAGCTTGATTAAGAACTTGCATCATCTCATCAAGGGAGCTAACAACTTGACCTCCTAGAAAATTCTTTGCAAAATAATTGTAAAACATTTTTTGTAACCCCTTGTAAGGTTCACGATCAGGATTCGCTCCAATGTCACCTGTAGTTCCATCAACGAACGATTGCAATTTAGGAGCGTAAAAATTATACCATAATTCTCTGAATCTTCCTGGTAATATTTTCATAAATCTACCTGATCTAATATCAAAGGATTCTTTTTCTAAGTACCACATTTTCCGTGTATGTTGATAGCAGTATTTACACATTTTACTCACCAGTCGACGGATAATACTGGAATCAGTTGTGTAATCATTCAAAATACTTTCGGAGAAATATCGATTTATTCGAAATTCTAATCAAGTTGTTAGTTGAAATGATGTGCTATCAAAACGAATTTTAAAATCATTAACAAGGATTTAACGGGGTATCTATAACTTTTTAAGCTAAGAATTCTCTATTGGTTCCTAGATCCTACTGATTTTTAAGTTGAGATTTGCTAAAACATAAAGAATCTTACTACTGGGACGTTTACTATGATACAAACAGATATTCGAGATAAAATTGCTATTTGTTCGTTGAACAGGGGAGTGACTAATGCACTTAATAGGAATATAATTCAAGTGATTCATGATGAATTAGATAAATTCGGGAAAATGCAAGATATTCATGGTGTAATTTTAACTAGCAGCAACTCAAAGTTTTATTCAATAGGATTGGATATTCCAGAATTATTTCCTCTCTCGATTGAAGAATTTACAGATTTTTTCCAGAACTTTAGTCAATTATGCGTTAAAATACTTTCATTCCCCAAACCTGTTATTACCACAATTCCTGGACATGCAATTGCAGGAGGGTGTATCTTAGCTTTAGCATGTGACTATAGGTACGCTAAGGAGGGGAATCTCAAGATGGGATTGAACGAGATCAAACTTGGAGTTCCTGTTCCATACATCGCAGAATGTATCCTCAAGGATCTGATTGGTATTAACACAACAAGAAATGTTTGTGAGACTGGAGAATTCTTTAAACCAAAAGAACTTTTAACAATGGGTCTTATAGATGAGATAGTACCAGAAAACAATCTTAATGATCATGCAATTGCAAAAATTAACCAGATCTCTAATCATCCTTTAGGTGCCTACACAAAAATTAAGGAAATTCGCAATGAACAGATTTTAGAGAGGTTTGAAAAAAACTATCAGAAAACAACAGAAGAATTTGTTGAATTATGGTATTCACCGATTACACGCAAGAAATTAAAGGAAGCCATGACTAAATTCTGAAAAATAACTAACCTAAACCAGTTATTGTATAAGAATAACAACCTTAGCATTTAGTTTTGTTTTATTCATACCTTAGACCAGAAACAACAGTTGTTTTTGATGCTTTTAGACTAGGATACAGTACACTGAGGAAAGCGGTTATAAGACTTATTGTAATGCCTAATATTATGTGGTTCAACGTGAAATTTACTGGTATTGGAATGAAAAGTTGTTTGATGACTGATAAGAGCGCTTCTTCAACCACAAATCTTCCAAAAAGGATACCCATAACACTTGCGATCATCCCTGTAAATAAAGCTTCCCAGAGAAGGGAAAAACTTATCCAGCGAGGTTTTGCTCCAATGAGTTTTAAAATTCCAAATTCTTTTTCTCGCTCTAAAACGGTCATTAGATAGGCATTAACACCTCCAATTATAGCAATTAAGATAGTAAATAATCCCATTATAGCGAAGAAGAAACTTAAGAATGTAATTTGACTAATATTTTGTTCTTTCCAGAATGTCATTCCTATTATATTCCACGCTTTAGCAATAATAAATTCATTTGCAGAAAGAGCATCTACGACCTCTTTCTCTTTATTCCTATCATTTAATTCGATTGCAATGGTGTCACAAAGCGTATCATTGGGCTCTACTTTCATAAAACGATTTAAGGTATCAAGTGAAGTATAAAGCATACGACCATTATTATTGATATCATCAATTATCCCTATTATCTGGAATGATTCATTATAAAGAGGTGTTCCTAGAATGATATCAATACCAATATCAAGATTTAGATCAGGATTTCTTTCTCTGAAAAGATTAGTAATTAAAACTTGATTCTGAGTAATATTATCTTCAGGCCATTCCCCAACTAAATCATATGCTTGCCAGAGTGGACTATTTGCATGTATCCCGAGTAAGCTCATTCCCTTGCTATATTCAATATTTTCAGTAGACAACTGAATTGGGTACATCCACCAATATGTACTCCAACTCTTAATCTCTCCAGGGAATTCCCTTTCAAAAAAAGATTCAATAAATTCTCTTGATGCATTTTCATTAGAAGGATTCGGGAAAGATATCTCAATATCCTTCGTATCTTCATCAAAATAACTTGTAATAGTAGATAATGT
>JAEOSP010000575.1 GCA_016840305.1 Candidatus Hodarchaeota archaeon | reverse complement strand
GTCTAAGGATGCAATCATTTCTGTGTCAATACCATTAGAAACTTTCTTAAGGGGAATTTTCTCTGGTGGAAAGAATTTCCTTAAATATAAAATGCAAATCGGAATCGATACGATAACAAATGGCAAGGAAACTAAAAGAAAGTCAATAAATCCTATTCCCGCAGTTGTCCCTACTAGGATTGCAGGTAAAGACGAAATTAATGTAGCCATACCAGCAAGGTCTGTGGCAAGGACTGCTGCAAATAAAAAGGGGGTTGGATCATAGTCAAGGGCTTGACATGATGTGAAAATCATAGAACTAATGAGAATCATGGCAGTTACGTTAGCCAGCACAGTAGATAGGGTAAGTGTGAGTAGAAAAGTCATTGTAAAGAGCGGAAATACTTCCCCTTTCGTAATTTGCATCATTCGAATTATTAACCAATCAAAGAGTCCTGTTTCTGCGGTTGCCTCTACCAAGATTGACATTCCAAAAACGACTGCAAGAACCTCCCATTCCATGTAATGGTCAACTACATGACTCCATTGAAAACTTTCTAGTAACACACTAGCCAGAAGAACTGAAATGGAACAAGCGACGAGAATAATCGTGATTTGTAAATGATGAAATCTAGCAACTAAAATAAAGGTTAGAATAAAAATTAGTGAGAATAAAAGAATATTTCCTAGTTGAGAGTCGATTGAGTAAAGGATCAAAAAAAGGGAGAAAGTTCCCAGTAAGATTATAATCAGAACTATCTCAAAGACTCGGTGACTCCGTAACCATTTATAATTTAACCTCTGTGTAATAAATGATCGTTTTCTCTCTTCTCCAGGACGGGTATTGCTTAGTTCTTTATTCATTTTCCTATTCTACAGCCTACTTTAAAACGAAGAAACTTCCCAATATCCAGAGTATTTTACTTCCATATTAACCGCAATACTATTTTTCAAGTCAAATGCGTAACCACAAAGTGTTGAAGAGTATAAAATAAGTCATTCTTATATCAATTTTTTCTCGGAACAATATATGCGAATATATCGATGTAGTAAACTTGTCTCAATTCTTTGAAACTTTGAGATTCATCATATTTATGGTTGGGGATGTCTATTATGAAAGGAATGGTTAGATGAATGGGTAAGAAAAAAGTTTCCATAATTGGAGCAGGAATTGGTGGGTTATCAACTGGATGTTATGCTCAGCTAAATGGGTTTCAATCCCAGATTTTTGAACAGCATGACAAACCTGGAGGATTAGCGGCAACTTGGAAGAGGAAAGATTATTTGATTGACGGAGGAATCCATTTTCTTTCAGGATACAAGCCCGAAATTAATTTTTACCATATTTTGATGGAAATTGGAGCTAATAACTACCATTACATAGATATGGAAACTTATGCACGGTTTATGAATTCATTTTCTTCTTTCTTTTCTGTTTCAATTTAAAAACTGGAATAAGAACTATCCCTAGGATTGCAAGCGAGGTCGGCCATCCGGATGAGGAGACAGACGTAGTTGTGGTTAATTCATCTATTGTAGAAGGGATCGAAGTTGGTACGGGAGTCGTTGTTGGAGATGTAGTGATTGTTGTAGAAGTTGTAGAGGTTGTTTCTGGAATACTCCCTTCGCCAATTATTGATTTTTGAATAAAACCAGTAAAAATCGCAAAGACGGCACCATAATGCGGATATTCACTAGAAGTAATAGCGACTACCATACTATCGTCAGGTATAACAATTATATACTGCCCCGCAAAACCTATGGTATAATAATAATTTTCTTCTACATTGACCCACCACTGATAACCATAACTGCTACCAGAACCTAAATTATGATCCTGAGTTGATTCCTGTACCCAAGATGATGGTACAATTTGAACACCGTTCCACTGTCCATTATTTATATACAAATAACCAATTTTAGTCATGTCAAAAGGTTGTAACCATAGTCCATAACCCCCGTTACTTATCCCTTGGGAATCGTTATACCAAATATAATCAACTATCCCTAATGGACCAAACAAATATTGCATTGCAAAAGTAGCAGAATTCATACCTGTTTTCTTAGAGATGATTCCTGACAGTAGGTGCGAAGCACCAGAATGATAATAGAACTCAGTTCCAGGATTAGCAACCATAGGTTTATCTAGTACATAGTGTATCCAATCAGAACTATTAGACATCTGATTACAATGTAGAGCAGGATTTAATGGCCAGTTTTCCCATTTTTCATCCGTATGATTTGTTAAAAGTTGATAATCACGTTTATCAACAATACCAGATAGGTGTCCCTGCTCTGCTTCATTCCATTCTAGTCCACTCTGCATTTTCAGAAGATGTCGAATAGTTAAAGCCTCTTTTCGAGAATCTACATTAGAAAAATTTCTTTCGGAAAAAATATCTAAGACAGGTTCGTCAAGGTTTGTGATAAAACCCTCAGCGTGAGCAATCCCTATCAAAATACTAATCACGCTCTTTGTAGTTGACCACATCAAATGGATGTTAGAATAATTATAATAGTCATAGGATATCTCATAACCCAAATAGCCATATCTAATAATGTGAATGCTATCAATTCCTATATCTTGAGCAATAATAGTCTGGTTCATTGATTCTAGCTTTATTGGATCTAATCCTAAATTTACTGGTGTTTCCTTTCTCCATTCATTAGTTGGAAAATACGTTTCCGTACATAACGGAGTAGGTTTGACATTTTTGTACTGTAGATCAGAAAAAACAATTGAAAAACCTGCTAAAAAAATTAAAATGAATAAAATGCGTTTTTTCATTTCTCAATCCTCCAATGTAATAATCTACGATGAGTTTTCTTCTATAAAAGGATTCACACCAAAATTTCTCTTTATAAGATTATTAAAATTAAGAAAATTACATAAAATTAGTAACTTGAAATCTTCACTTTTTAGGTTCGTTCTCTGAACAGAAAAATACAATACGATTAACCACGAGTAAATAGTAATTTCTACTCAATTATCATTCTTGAGTAATCCTAAATTGAATTGAAATTAAGTAGGATCAAGAAAAAATTCTCATCCTCTAAACAGAAGAGATCAACAGAATTTTTCTCCTTGAATTCAAGATAAAAATGACAGCCAGTAATAGAATTTAAACTCGTAAGAAAATGACGATAGATTTCAGGTTGAAAATCAGTTTTAGTTCGAAAAGAAATCCGATTAGCAAAAATCGTAAAGTCTTCAAACAAAAAAATAGGAAGAAGTAAAGATTGTATTCCTACTTCTTCTACGACTTTAGGGGAGGAAATCATTGGGGTTCATCTTTACATTCTATAAGTTAGTACTTATAAGGGTGGATCTGGGGACCCCGGAGGAGGGGCTGTGGGATCAGCAACTCCAATTACTACATTCAGGAGGAGTAAAGTTAACCAAAAGACCCAAGGGATCAGTTTGACCAAATTTATTCTCTTTAACAGCTTTCGGGACATTTTTGTCACCTACAAATGAGAAATTGAGAAAGCTGTTCAAAAACAACCACTGAATATTTCATGTACACATTTTACTAATTTTTGATGAATAATTATTCACTAAAAAGAGCACGAAGGATAAATATCTTTAATC
>JAEOSP010000574.1 GCA_016840305.1 Candidatus Hodarchaeota archaeon | reverse complement strand
GACAAAAAATTATATATCCATCTTGTAAATCAGTATTCTGTCTTATAAAACTGCTAAAATTATAAATGAAGAGGATTCCGAAGATGTCAACAGATGAAGATATTCTTAGACCAAAACCGAATAAAATTAATCCCGAGAACACTCCTTATCCAGCTAAATTCATCAATTTAGTTGACGGTTCGAAAATGGTGGTTCGCCAGATTACTAGAGAGGAAACGAAACAAGTAATTCCACTATTTTATGATATTGTAAAAATCAACAAAGATTTTTATGACCTTGTAGGAGCAAGAATCTTGGGTGAATTACTAGCTTATGTGCAATACCGTGTACAGGATGAATATGTCCTTCTTGGTCAAGTTCATGATACAGGAGAAGTTTTAGGATTAGTAAATGGCTACTTAAGTTTTAAAGATCCAAAAGTTGGTCTATCATATCATACTATGACCTTTAAACGAGGTTTACGAGTAGGAGCTCACCTTTTTGTAGCAAAGATGGAGCATCATTTGGATTATTTGCAAAATGATGAAGTTAAGATTGTTGCTGAATCACATATTGGTTTTCGCAGATGGATGGAGGAATTACGTTTAGAGGAGAATTTCGATTTCGAACACCCTATAGGTGGCGTCCCTAGTTATGTTCTAACGCGAAAAAACTGGGAGACCTATGTTAAATCTGAAAGATGTTTTGGAACTGAAAACCGTCCTGTACCTAATGAATATCTTGAAAATTGCAGAACCATCAAATTACCCGAGGATGTAACTTTCCAGATAACTGGTGTGAAAAAAGGAGCTTAATCACATGCGTGATGTTGCTATCATAGGTGCAGGAATGGGACAGCGCTGGGGTAAATACTCTGGCTCACTAATTGAAATGATGGCTGAGTCTGCTCTAGAAGCTATTAATGATGCTGGCACTGATGAATTGGATGCTGTTTTTGTGGCCAATATGGGAGCTGGACGTATAAATAATCAAACAGCTCTTGGATCCGCACTTATTGATTATTTGAATCTTTTTCCTGCAGTAGGAGCGAGTATTGAAAACGGCCCCGCATCTGGTGGAACTGCCGCTCGTTTCGGTTATATGGCAATAGCTTCCGGCCTTCACGATGTAGTGATGATCACTGGTGGTGAAAAAATGCGTGTTGCCCCTGGTCCTGTTGTTACTGATTTTATTGCCACAATGGCTCATCCTGAGGCCGAATATATTCAAGGAATCACTTTACCGAGTTTAGGAGCACTTTTAGCACGTATATACTTCGAGAAATATGGAGTTACTTCCGAGGATCTAGCTAGAATAGCAATAAAGAACCATGATAATGGATTGAAGAACCCCAAAGCACATATTCAACAGAAAATTGCTATGGAAGGAATTTTGACTTCGCGCGAGGCTAAAATGAACAACCCGATAATTGCTGACCCTTTACACCTTTATGATATGTGTCCTGTCTCAGATGGTTCTGCTTCCATAATTATGTGCAGTATGGACAAAGCTAGGGAAATTACAGATAAATCTATCATTAAATTTGCCGGAACAGGCCAAGGTATGGATACTATGGCTGTTCATGAACGTGCAGATCCAACCTTTCTTAAAGCAGTGAAAGATGCCTCTGATCAGGCTTTTAAGATGGCTGATCTATCACGATCAGATATTGATGTTGCTGAGATACATGATGCGTTCGAAATTCTCGAAATTGCCGAATTGGAAGCAGCTGGTTTCTATGAACCTGGTACAGCTCATTTGGCAATACGAGAAGGTGAAACAGAATTAAATGGAAAATTTCCTGTTAATACTTCAGGAGGACTTAAAGCAAGAGGACATCCAGTTGGAGCGACGGGAGTAGCTCAACTATGTGAGCTTGTATGGCAACTAAGAGGTGAAGCAGGCGAACGTCAGGTACAAAATAACCCCAAGCATGGATATGCAGTCAATTTTGGTGGATTTGGCAATAACGTTGTTGCAACGATACTTTCTAGGCTGGAGGTATAACAAATGTCAGTAAAAACACCAATTGGTTACAAATGTAAGAATTGTGCCAAGATCCATTTTCCAAAACACGGCCGTTGTTTGAAATGCAAGCACACAGAGTTTGAGGAAGTAGCTGTTCCATCAAAGGGAACGCTTGTTACTTATACAATGCTTAAAGCCCCTCCTTCAGGTATTGACAAATTTTCGTTGTACTTGGGAATTGTTAATTTAGGAGAGGTCAATTATACAGGGCAAATTGAAGCGGAAAATCCTGCTGAAATAAAAGTAGGTATGAAACTTGTTGCTCAATGGAAACAAGTTCGAATTATTGACAATAAGCCAGTCTTCGGGTTTGTTTGGGTTACCCCCTAACCCTCAACCTCCTCTTTTTTATCAGTGTGTAAAGGGGATTATTTTTCAAGGAAATCTTTCAGTTCAAATAGATTTTTTGCAGTTATTGTACGAGAGCCTGATTCAATTTCTTTAATCATTTTGGTGATTAGTGAATTTATAGGCGTAGGGATTTTAAGTTCCTTCCCTTTCCTCATAATAAAACCGTTTAGATAATCTACTTCTGAGGGTTGTCCTTGTTCTAGAGACCGAAGTGTAGATGATTTGACATCTTTCAGCATAGATAAGGATGTTTCCAATTTACGATGTTTTTCCTCAACCACTTCATTTGTATCATTCGGTCGGAGTGCTAGATCAGGTAAATGTATTGGTCCGATTGGTATTAATGTTAGCTGGAGCTTATTAGTAATATTTACAACTTCAGTTATAATCTGTAAGAAAAGTTGTCTGTTGTGTTTTTCTTTCAGAATTTCTCCTACTGTTAATCCACTAAGAGCACCTAGCCCGTTTATTGCTGCATTCACTACTAATTTTGAATAAAGGGCCTCATAAATGTTATTAGGAATTATTACAGGCAAATCGTATTCAAGAAAAGTTTTTACTTGCTCTAATCGAATTTTATTCACCCGTGTTCCAAGAAATCCAATGAAATGGGACCCACTAATCGATCTTAATACTTTTCCAGGTTCCAATACCTGAGATGCGGTAGCTACAACCGCTCCAATAATCCTCTCCGATCCCACAATTTTCGCTACATCATCTTCTACTATTCCATTTTGGAGAGTAACAACGACACTGTCTACTTCTAAAAACGGTAAAATATCTTTTGCGGCTTGAATTACGCTTGTTGCTTTCATAGCAAAGAAAACGATATCAAATTTTCCCTCTAGATCAGAGATTAGAGGAACTGAGGGTATTTTGATAGTGACTTCTACATTCTCCTTTTGTAATGTAAATCCTTCTGATTGAATTTTCTTTGCTAAGCTTGAGTGTTTAGTTATTGTGACTACATCAATTTTATGTAAAGCTAACCCTACTGCAATAGGGCCTCCAATTGCTCCCATTCCTACCACAGCTATTCTCATAATTTTCTCACCGACATATTCAGTCATGATATTATTTAAAGTTCAAACTGCGGTAGATACCTTTTATGTTCTTCTATGTAATCATCCAGTAATTTTGCTGCAAGATCTAGATCATCAACCATCAAAGCAAATGCCTGTAACGCTGCTTGTTTATTTCCTGTCATTGATGCATTCGTTATTAATTTTGCAATAGATATTTCTCGTATACATAGTGCAGCAATTGCTTCTGGTAGTTTACCCATTTTCATTCCTGATATACCATAGTTATTTATCAATGCAGGAACTTCCACAATACTATCATCAGGTAAATTAGAGATTGCTCCGTTGTTAGGTATATTTACTGCTTGTTCGTACGAGTTCAAGTTATTTGCGATTGCTGAGATTACTGAATCACCACGTTCTTGATGTGTAGGTCTTATATCAAAAGAACGTTTACCAGCTAAAATTTTATTAATTCGAAACCACATCTCGTTACGTTGATGTTTTCCACGTTCAAAATTATATAATTGGATCCTGTATTTTTCCCAATTTTCTTTTGAAAGTGTGTAGGGGACATATTCAGTAAGATGGCAGTCCCCTGGTACTGGTAGTAAACCATAGATATCAAACATTCTTTGTGTTAGTGGCTCAAAATTGGGATGAACATTCTTTGCTTCCGAACGGATCAGCGGATACATATCTTCATTTGTACTCCGTCTCCGAACCTCCATCATCCATGTAAAGTGATTGATTCCTCCAGCCTTTATGTCATACTCTCTCTCTCCGCAATTTGAGAATTCATGAAATATTTTCTTACTTTTATCATTCCATGCGACCTCTAAATCAAGGTTTTCGGTGATACCTAAATCAGAAGCTAAATACCTCGCTAAAATTCCGTAACCATGATGAATCTGATGACATAATCCAACGGTTTTAATTCCCAATTTTTCAGCTGCATAACCAATGCGTGGAACAGGGTTAGTAAAATTAATCAACCATGCATTTGGAGCTAAATCCCTGATATCTGTAAGAATAGGCTTGATGAAAGCTAATCCACGTGCTGTATGAGTAAATGATCCCATTAAACCGTTTTCAGCGTAGTGATACAAACCATATTTCTTAGCTATCTCATAGTCTTTTATCCAAGTTTCTTCACGATTAACAGCCACTGATAAAATCACAAAATCAGCGTCAGTAAGAGCTTGAGTTCGATCCAAAGAAGAGTTTATTTTTATTTTTGTCTTATAGTTTTCCCTCATTAATTTGGCTAAGGCGAAAATTGTTTTTAAATTTTCGTTGTTAATATCTACAAGATGTAATGTTGATTTTTGTAAATCTTTCCTCTCTATTATACTACTAAGGGTTTCTAAACCAAAGCTAGCACTTCCAGCTCCGATTACCACAATATTTGTGTCACTCACTTCATTTCTTTCCTTTTGATTTCAACAAACCCATTTGTTCCATCAATTTTAATAATATTCCCAGTCTTTAGAATCTTACATGCGTTGAAAATATTTGTCACAGCAGGAATTCCATATTCTCTACTTACTACAGCTCCATGAGACAATATTCCTCCAGTCTCTGTTATTAATCCTCCGATTTTTGCAAAAATAGGAGTCCATCTTGGATCTCTTTTAGGAACAATGAGTATTTCGCCCGCTTTAACCTCAGAGATCTGTTTGATATCTACTAACATTCGTGCAGGGCCACTAATAATCCCTTGGCTTGCAGGTATACCTT
>JAEOSP010000573.1 GCA_016840305.1 Candidatus Hodarchaeota archaeon | reverse complement strand
GAAGTTCCTCTTGAGGATTTTATTCAACGGCTAGAGCATCGTGGTGGGTTGATAATGGAAACATACCATCATCAGCAATGTATGGATGTGGCTTGGGATTTAGGTTTTGGATCATTTTCGATTGAGTTACAACCTCGATTGATACCGCATGTAGCTTACACTGGTAAACCTGCTGAGCTTATATTCCCTGAAGGTAATAATATTCGCTTCATGAATTATTTACGATCTTTATCGGGAGTTCTCGGGGGTATGCGCCTTGGATTAAACAATGAATTAGGTCATGCTGTAGCTTGGGATAGTCAAAAGATTTATGATCCCCGAGGTTATATTTATGATTATTATGATGCAACAGATAAACCACATCAATTTTATGTTAATACTTTCATAGCTTTGGTTAGGAAGGCGAATCAGGATGAATAAACGATGGGCCAAACGAAAAACAAAGTTTCTTAATATTAAGCATCCTCTATTAGCAAAGCTTCCTAAACGTTTAGATACAATATATATTCAAAACTTATTGCCAAAAGTTAGACAAGGTGAAGCAGACGCTTGTCAAAAAATGGTAGAAGAACATATGTATCTTGTCAAATTGAAAGTTTGGGACTTTTTAAGTGACTATCCATTCCTTACGAAAGAACTTGATGAATTAGTTTCGGTAGCTATGCTTGCCTGTGTGGAGGCTGTTGATCGTGTGAAAAAAGGTTCGATGAAAGATCATGATAATATCACGGGCTATATTCGAGTAGCTATTTGGCGTTTTTTAGGTGAGTGGGTTGGAACATATTTATTAGATGCAACAGTACAAGAGTCTTTACAAAATGAAGATAATTACTTGGATCTTTTTAATGGTCGCATGCTTGAAATCATAGATATACTTAAATCGTTGACTCTAGTCGATGAAGAATGGTATATCATTGAGAGTCGGATGTTAGGTGACACTAATGAAGAAATAGCAGAACATCTCAATGTGACAGAGTTTACGGTTCGTTTTATTTTGGGAGACATATACTCCCGTTTTCTTGAAATTTATGAGTTTGAAAATGTATAAGATTACAATAACACCACGTTACCGCCCTCGAATTCGTGAAGCTGTCTGGAGCGGTGAATTTGAGACGCTGCCTACTAAAGAATTAGTACAACGCGCAGTATTAGATTCTCAAACTAATGTTGAGATAACCGAGGAAAATCGATTCTTGTTAGAGGATGTTTATCCAAAATGTTTTCGAATCCTTCAATCTGCGGAACGTATGCCTACACCTATTAAGGGTAAAGTAAGAATCCTTACTATTATTCAGGATGAAAAGTCTATCGGCAGTATTGCAATTAAGGAAGAGGAATAATATGAAATTTGTTAATACTCTAGTCATTATGTTGGTGTTTTTTGCATTGTCATATGTTGCGGGGTACACACTTGTAGTCGAGAATGAATTAGACCGCTTTCGACAAGCAAGAATCAATAATACTGAAGAATTAGAAGCAATAACCCAAGCGACTGAAGCTCTTGAGTTTGCTAGAAATTCGCAATACGTTGCAGTTATGGCAGAGGAGCGAGCTAGTGAACTGTCTTATAAATTGAATGTTGTTGCATCTATTATGGCTTCCTTAGAAGAACAACTATTGCAAGCAGAGCTTATAATTGAAGAACAGAGTGAACAGATTCAGGACTTAGTTGACCAAAATAATGAATTACAAGACATTAATGCATTTATGGCCGATAAATTACTGTATATGGAAGAGCATTTAGACAATTTACTCTTAGAATTAGAAGCAACGAAAGCAAAGTTGAAAAAGTGTCAAGATAAGAAGATAGTAAATCCATTTGTTGAAGATACTACGTAAAAGATTGGATAATGAAGATGTTACCCAAACGACGTGAATTTTTAATGCTAGCTAAAGAATTAAAGTTAGATCGTCATGATTTAACAGGTTGGTATTTTTCAGAGAAGTTGGATGGTATGCGGGCTTTTTGGGATGGTGGCATTAGTCGAGGCATGTGTACAACATCAGTTCCTTGGGCAAATGTAATCCATCCTCGAACTAATGAGCCTAAGACAAAAATTAAACCTTACTCGACAGGTCTTTGGTCACGTTACGGAAATCCAATTATAGCTCCAGATTGGTTTTTGAATAAACTTCCAGTGACTCCCCTGGACGGCGAACTGTGGGCAGGTCGAAAGAATTTCCAACTCTGTCGTTCAATTTGTGCTGGCGATCAACCAGACACTCGTTTTGATAAGATTCAATTTGCAGTTTTTGATTCACCGCCTCTACCGGCTATTTTCCGGCATGGTGAAATTAAGAATGCAAATTTTCACCTTG
>JAEOSP010000057.1 GCA_016840305.1 Candidatus Hodarchaeota archaeon | reverse complement strand
GATGAATCAATAATGAGTGAGGATCTAATAGTCAGAATACTTTTCAAAAAAGTGAAAAAGGTTTAACTTGAATATCTTAACATTTGATATAGAAGACTGGTTCCATATTTTAGATAATCCATCAACTAAAACTGAAAAGCAGTGGGTGAATCTTGAGTGTAGAATTCACCAGAACCTAGATCATATTTTAGAACTATTAGAAAAGCACAATCAAAAAGCCACTTTTTTCTGTATAGGCTGGGTAGCAAGAAAGTATCCAACAATTGTTAAAAAAATTGATAATTACGGGCATGAGATTGGTAGTCATTCAGACATGCATCAGCTCGCTTATGAGTTCAATAGAGAAGAGTTCAGACAGGACCTTGAACAATCTATTAAATCCATTGAAGATGTAGTCGGCAAAAAAGTCAGGGCATATAGAGCCCCTGGTTTTTCACTTAAGCATCAAAATACTTGGATGCTTGAAGAGCTTAGTAAGCATGGTATTGAAATAGACTGTTCGGTATTTCCTGCAAAAAGAGCACATGGTGGCTTTAAAGAGTTTGGTCATGCAGAACCGGCATATGTAGAAATAGATGGCGCTAGAATTAAAGAGTTCCCTATCAATCTTTACCCGATACTTGGTAAAAATATCATTTTTTCCGGTGGTGGTTACTTTAGATTGATCCCATACCCACTTATTAAACTTTTCATGAAAACATCCGATTATGTTATGGTCTATCTTCATCCAAGAGATTTTGATTATGATCAGCCAATGATTGAAGGGCTTTCAGCATTTAGAAGATTTAAATCTTATATAGGATTGAAAACTACATCGAATAAACTTGATAAACTTCTTAATGACTTTGATTTCGTGGATTTGCGTGAAGCAAATAATAATATAGACTGGAAAAAAGTTAAAACGATTAAATTAGATGGGAATCTTTAAAGTCATGCCAAATAGTAAAATATTATCAGGCTATTGTGCCTTAAATATTTATCATAATGTTATTTATGCTGCTAAAGGTTACAAAATATTTAAAAGTTTTGATAGTGGAGAGTCATGGGAACTTGATGGTAAAATAGAAGATATTAAGTATAGTTTGATTGCCAATACAAGTAGATTATTAGCAAGATTATTACGTGTAGAAATTACAAATCTTCTAATACTTCAGGATGGAAGTAGGGTAGCTATAGGTAAAAAGGGCATTTTTGTTGCTAAAAAAGATGAAAAAAATTATCAAAAAACCTTTAATGTAATAAGAGGAACCCGACCTTTAAATATGTGTGAGGATAAAAATGGATTTCTTTATTTTGGAGAATATCTTAGTAATCCTGATAGAAAAGAAGTACATATATTCAAGTCAATAGATTCGGGAAAAACTTGGGAGATATGCTATACTTTCCCTAAAAACACTATACGACATGTGCATGGTATATTTTATGACAAATGTGAAGATTTGTTGTGGTTTGCGACAGGTGATTTAGATGATGAATGTATCATTGGTTATACTAATGATAGTTTTGAAACAGTCAAAATATTTAAACAAGGTGGACAGAAGTATCGAGCGGTTCAGTTACTTTTTTTTAAAGATTTTATCATTTACGGGACTGATACTGAATATGAAAAAAACTATATTTACAGAATAGATAGAAAGAATGGGAAAGAGTATCGTCTTCAGGAGCTTCAGGGTTCAGTCCTTTCCTCGGTTAGTTCAGATGAATATGCTGCCATATCAACAGCAGTAGAGCCATATGAGGTTAATTATGATGTTTATTCTCATATTTGGTTTAGTAGTGATGGGTATGAATGGATAGAACTCTATAAAGGTAAAAAAGATTCATTAAATCCAAAATATTTTCAATATGGAAGATTTAAATTTCCAATTGGTGCTATTAATGATGGGAAAATAATGTTTTCAGGTCACGCATTGAAAGATCTAGATAATAAAACTGTAATATACTTTCTAACCTAACGCAAATACTATATTTTGTCCCGATAGAATAGTTAATTCTATCGGTTATATACGAAATTTCAATGCTGACTCTATAATAATCTTTTCAATTTTTTGTATTTATAATCAACATTAATTACCAATGGAACTTCCTGCTTTTTGGTAATGAGGAGAATTAGTAGTGCTAATCACACCCACTAATGTTTTTGTTTTTGGATTAGACGTATAGCGTTCATACTCGAAAATATAATTATCCATTCTATGGTCAATACCAGTCATATCTTGCTCATTACTTCCACCTAGTTGTGCACCAGAATGGTTATAATACCATGTATTATCTCTATCTTGTCCGTTGAGATCCCCCTGGATATTGATAGTATCTATAAATATATTATTCTTAATATTCATAGCTATACTATTTGCATTTACATATAACGCTCTACCAACACCAGCATCATTGACACCAGTGTTTATAATGCTATTATTATTCACAGGAACACCTGCTGTAGAAGAACCAGATATTGCTTTAGGAGTAGCTAATACCCAAACATCACGTCCGTTTGGATACTTACTTGTATGTGGGTTCACATGTCCGATATCATAAAGAATATTATTAATTACCTTAGAGGCTGTCCCATTTAGATTTGTAAGGTGCATTCCCCATTGAGAATCAAACACTATGTTAGAATCATATACTACATTCTTTGTTGCATTGTCACTAATCTGAAATGGAACACCTCCGATTGCGTTTTGTCCTGATGTCACATCAATTTCTCTATATCCCCATGCTATATTGTTACTTATGATTACAGGTTTATCCACATCACTTGAACCTGCTTTAAGGTCAATAGCATTTTCGGCAACCATATATTGACCATTCGGGTTATACCCATTTGTACTCCAGTCACCATTAGTATAAATTTCGCCATCAACCCAGATTCTATTTGAATCTATGACGGTACTTGGAAAACTTATAGATGTAGTTGACTGAAAGGTTTTTACTAGCTGAATACCATCACCAAGATTTCTAATATCGTTATTTATTATCTTTGTACCTTCTGTTACGGCATTTGGCGTGTCGCTATGTGTCAAGCCTACACCTAAAGCATCATTGACTCTACCTTCATGACTACCGCCATTAAGATAACAGTTTTGAACGGTGTTGAAATGATTAAAAGGTCGTATCATAATACCCTTGTACACATTTCTAGAATGATATCTGTTTAAGATATTGTGCGTTGAATAATTATTAAATTCCATCATATAATAATCAGCCCGAGTACCGTGGTCAAGGTAAGATAACCTGTCAAGTATCCAATAGCTTGCCCCACTAAAATTAATATCAACATCAGCCTGTTTATTATCAGGAAGTGAAGCTGGGTGAGTGTCGTCTGTTGGATTTGAAGGATCATATAAACTAAGTGTTCTTTTAGTATTTTCCGTACCAGATGATTTTAGCCATATAGTCAAATCTGCATATTTTCCAGGTGTTATATAGAAATGTTGATAATCTAAGTTGTTAAGTACACTTTCATTCCACTTTCCATTAGTGGGTGTTATTAGAACGTGGGTAGAGTTATTAGGATCGTATGCAGGGATATCCACCGGCTCAAGATACTTATTTGTTGATGATGGTGTTACAGTAGTAGTAGACCCATTGGTACCTCCT